>CAZLRM010000075.1:3784-7333 GCA_964561895.1 uncultured Christensenellaceae bacterium
CGCGTCCGCGCCGTACTCGTCGATGACCTCCAATGGGTCGATGCCGTTGCCTAATGATTTGCTCATCTTGCGCCCCTGCGCGTCGCGTACGAGGCCGTGAATACATACGAAGCTGAACGGCTTCACGCCCATGCACTCGAAGCCCGATACGATCATGCGCGCCACCCAGAAAAAGATAATGTCGTATGCCGTGACAAGAACGTTCGTGGGGTAGAAGTATTCGAGGTCAGGTGTCTTCTCCGGCCAACCCAGCGTAGAGAACGGCCACAGCCCGCTGGAGAACCAGGTATCCAGCACATCCTCGTCCTGTGTGATCTTCGCGCTGCCGCACTTCGGACATTGGTCCGGCTTTTCCAATGCTACCGTCATCTCGCCGCAGTCCGCGCAGTAATACGCCGGTATGCGGTGCCCCCACCACAGCTGGCGCGATATGCACCAGTCGCGTATGTTCTCCATCCAGTTAAAGTAGATCGCCTCGCTGCGCTTGGGCACGAATTTGATGTCTCCCGTGCGTACCGCCTCAAGGGCGGGCTCTGCGAGCGGCTTCATCGAAACGAACCACTGGCGCGACACAATGGGCTCCACCACGCTGCCGCAGCGGTAGCACTGGCCCACGTTGTGCTTGTAGTCCTCAATCTTCACGAGCAATCCCAGCGTTTTCAGTTCCTCCACGATACCCTTGCGCGCCTCGTCGCGGTACTGCCCTTTATATTTACCGCCGTGCTCGTTGATATACCCCCTGTCGTCCATTACGCGAATGATAGGCAGACTGTGCCTCTCCGCCACCTCAAAGTCGTTCGGGTCATGCGCGGGCGTAATCTTCACCGCGCCTGTGCCGAACTCCATATCCACATATTCGTCCGCCACCACCGGGATGCGCCGGTTCATAATGGGCAGTATGAGGTTCTTGCCGATGAGGTGCGCGTAGCGCTTATCATTGGGGTTCACCGCCACGGCGGTATCGCCCAGCATCGTCTCGGGCCGTGTGGTTGCCACAACAATTCCCTCTCCGCCATCCTCTTCCCGGTAGCGGATATGCCACAAGTGCGAGGCATGCTCCTCGTATTCCACCTCGGCGTCGGAAAGCGCGGTGCAGCACTCGGGGCACCAGTTGATAATACGGTCTCCGCGATAGATGAGCCCCTTATTGTATAACTGTACGAAGAAAGTATTGACCGCGCGCGAGCAGCCTTCGTCCATCGTGAAGCGCTCCCGCGACCAGTCGCACGAGGACCCCAGCTTCCTCAGCTGCTTCACAATGCGCCCGCCGTATTCCTTCTTCCATTCCCACGCACGCTCCAAAAACTTCTCACGCCCCAGTTCCTCCTTAGATGTTCCCTCCTCGCGCAACTTATCGGCGATTTTAACTTCGGTCGCAATGCTCGCATGGTCGGTGCCGGGTAGCCACAGCGCGGTATAGCCTTGCATGCGTTTCGTGCGGATGATCGCGTCCTGCATCATGTTATCGAGCGCGTGGCCCATATGGAGCTGCCCCGTGATGTTGGGCGGCGGTATCACGATGGTATACGGCGTTTTCTTCGGGTCGATCTCCGCGCGGAAATAGCCCTTTCCCTCCCACAGCTCATAGAGCCGCTGTTCCACCTCTTTGGGCTCATATATTTTGGATAATTCTTTTGCGCACATACTCGCATCCTCCAAATCTATTGATAAATATTTTTTGCTTGAAGCTAATTACATCGCCGCAGCTCATGGCTCCCCTTGTCAGGGGAGCTGTCATCGAAGATGACTGAGGGGTAGCACGTATTCAAGCTCTGCTGCTCACCCTTCCGTCCGCGTACAGGGCTTCACTCTGGCGCTTCAGCCATCCCCCCCCTTTGCAGGGGAGGCTATTGCCAAAATAAAAAACCGCCCTGAAAACAGGGCGGAATGTTCCGCGGTACCACCTGGCTTCGGGCTGACGCCCGCGCTCTCATCCGCTTAACGCGCGGCACACGCCGAAAGCTACTCTATGTTCACCATCGGTGCTTGCAAAGCGACTTCGGGCGGCTCATTGCGCGGGGCCCTTTCAGCCGGTGAAGCCCCTCTCTTTTGCGCCGTTACGCGCCTTACTCCTCTTTGCTCATCGCATTTGAGTCATTATAATATGAAGAAAAAGCTCTGTCAACAGTGCATATGCCACTCTATTTGCTTTGCAGCAACTCTATGATAGAATGAATAGGATCATTATCATATAAGGACTGGAGCTTATGGAAACAAAGTTCATAAACCAATTTGAGTTGTCCTTTGAGTTGTTTAAAGAATGGACACGGCACCCCGTTGGACGGCGCGGAATCAAAGCCCGCGGGAGAAGGTTTGCCCTGCTTGCTATTGGGATTGCGCTTAGTCTCTTCCTGATCGTTCTTGGGATCGTCACGCAAAAGCAATCAAACCTGATTATCGGACTTGTATTGCTTGCATTTTATATTTTCTTGCTGGTGATTAACCCGATAATCACATTAAAAAAACGATATGAGCTGAGCATTAAGCCGCTGAATGGCAGGCCGCTGATCCGAACCACGACTTTCGCCGATAAGATCGTTATCGAAGTTGGCAATAGCAAAACCGAATATGAATATTCCGAGATCATACGGGTGGCTGAGGATGAATCGTACTTCTATCTTTTCATCAATGCCGATACTGTGATCAGGATTCGTCGGGACGGCTTTATACAAGGCTCAAATGACGAATTTAAAGGGTTTATTGACACTGCCATCAAGCCCATCTGAGTATTCAGCCTATCAGCGGCAGAGGGCAAACGCCCTCTGCCTTTTTTACATCTCCTTCTGATACCGTCCCATAAACACAAGCAAGAGCACGTGATACAGCGCAAACACGGCAACTACACACAGCGTCACCCACAGCGGCGCATCAATCAGTATCATCACATACGCCAGTGCCATGATGAACCATTTCGTCACATCTGCGGACGCCGCTTTGGCTTTAGCGCGAATGATCACATTGCGCTCATCCTTGCTTTCAATCTCTGCCTCCTTCGCCAACTGCGGATGCTTTTTCATATGACGGATCATGCCGAGGTTGGAGATGCTCATCCCCATCAGCCCCGCGCCGATGCCCAACATCACGCCCTGCACCGCTTTTTGCGCTTCCACAAAAAACAGAAAGCCCAGTCCGATCAGCGCCGCACCAAAAATCAGCAGCACAAAATAAACCCACGTTTTTTTCAGCATATCACTTCTCCTCCTCATAAATAAAAATCTCTTCGACAGGCAGACCGAAATACCGCGCGATTTTGAACGCCAGCAATATCGACGGGTTATACCGCCCGTTCTCGAGCGAACCGATCGTCTGACGCGACACTTCGAGCGCCGCAGCCAGTTCCTCCTGCCGAATGCCGCGCTGCTTTCGCAGCTCCTCCAGCTTATTTTTCATAGCGTCCCTCCAATAATGGAAAGTTTACTTTCCATTATAATAGCCGCTTCTCGCAGAAATGTCAAGCGTCCTTTCCATTTTCTTTTCTGTTCGCCCGATATGCGGTATAATGAAACCGCGCATTTCCGTGCATCAATTGCGAGGACGATGAATCGCAAT
>CAZLRM010000076.1:0-7329 GCA_964561895.1 uncultured Christensenellaceae bacterium
AGGCGCGCGCGCGCACCGAAGAAGTTTCGCTGACCGTAACCGGCCCGGTATACTTCTGAGAGCTTTCCGTAGGCGTGGACCCATCGGTGGTATAGTAGATATCGCAGCCGTCGGACGAAAAGAGCGACAACTCTATCGCGCCGCCGTATTTCCCGGGGTTTTGGCTGAAAGTTACCTCCGCTGCGATGCCCGTCTTTCCTTCGCCGTTGGCCTGCCCCGGTGTGGGCGTTTCAAAGTACGATATCGCCGTCTGGCCCTGAGCGCGGCCTACCGATATATTCTGCGGAACCTCGCCGATAAAGCATCGGTCGATAAGCTGGCCCTGTGCGTTGAAAAGCGCGAGCGTATTCCCAAGGCGGCTCAGTTTGAAGGACGCCTGCATGCTGCCTGTCTGTGCGTCGTCCGCCCCTGTCGCGTATACGACAGTATATCCGCCCGGCTGAAGAGTGATATCAGGAAATCGAAACTTCGCGGGATTCCCCGCGTTGTCGGTCAGTCCGAAGCCCGAAAGATTTACAGCGTTTGTACCTCGGTTCTGAATCTCGATATAGTCGCTGCTGGCGCCTGTCTCGTCAAAATCGATCTGGTTGTTGGAGCAAAGCACCTCCGAAATAATGATATCGCCTGTTGTAAACGGGTTATTCTGCATAAAGGCAGTAAAGCCCTCGCCCGTGTTAGGATAACCGGGCGTAGGCATGCACGTAAGCGCCCATGAATCCGACGGGGCGCCGGAGGAAACGCTGCGCGCGTATGACCAGTCCGACGGCATCTCCTGCGCCGCTACGCTGTCCATCGTTCTTCCCCGGCTGTCGGAAAGCACAACAGTCGTATTAAAGGGCGACAGCTTGAAGTCCGCCTGCATCGGCCCTTCGCCGCCGTATTTCACAGTTTTCCCCGAGCAGAATACCAAAACGGATTCGCCCGTCCCCAGCTTGGCATCCGGAAAACGCCATTTGAGAGGATCGCCTGCGTCGTCCGAAAGCCCGCAGCCGCTGACGTCGTATTCCTCCGCGCTGGTGTTTGTAATTTCTACCCAGTCATTATAAGACCCATCCGCGTCCGCAACCGTCATCGCATTTGAAGCCATCACCTCGGTGATGAGCAGCGGCGAGCCCGTCACGGTCATGCTCTGCCGATATGCCGAATACCCTGCGTCGCTGTTCTCAAACCATGGCGTAATGGCGCTGGTCTGTTTCCATTCTCCGTTACCAAGCGCATACGATACGTTTTCGGGCAGAGCAGGAATGGCGACCGAATCCGCTATATTTCCGGAAACGTCGGATAGTATCAGCGTTTCGCCCTCGGAACTTAGCTTAAATGAAGAATGCAATATGCTGTTACTCACATCGTATTTGGAATTGCCCGTCATGAATACGACGAAATAACTGTGCGCTTCCAGCGTTGTCTGCGGAAATATCCATTTTGTAAGATCCGACTCGTCGTCTGAAAGCATGTAATTGCCGATATCGACGGCATGGTCCGTGGTGTTATAAAGCTCTGCCCAATCGCTGCTGTTTCCTTCGTCGTCGGGGTATACACCCTTGTTATTTGTCATGACCTCGCTGATGACAATGTCCCCCGCCGACGCAGCGGGAGAGGTCTTTCCTTCGCTTTCATGCTGTGAAACCAGCGGATATATCAGTATCAGGGCCGCGATGATCGCTGCCGCAACCACTATCGAAATCAATTTTTTCATTTTTATATATTCTGGCCCCTGTCGTTTTATGTAACTTATTGTACCACACAATTAAAGAGATTGCCATGCGGCAACCTCTTTAAAATGTAAATATTTCACGTTATATTCATTGTGTTTATTGATTTATTTTCTATCGAAGAAAGGATTTTTGGATGCTGCGGCAAGCGGCAGCCCAATGATGATGGGTACATCTGCGCCCATGATCCCAAGCGATCGAACTGCGATACCTACCGAATACATTACGCGGTTATCAAGGCGCATATCCGCGGCCTTACTGACCGCGCTGCCCATGGCAAGCCCCAAATCGTGCGAGTTGAACATGCAGGGAGCATCGGGGTGGTGCTCCTCCTTGTGAGCGCAGTTTCCAAAGCCGCATAAACCGCATTCTTTAAGTCCCATCGGTTTTATCTTCGTACCGATTAATACCAGCGCCTGAGAAGCGCGCAGGTTGTTCGCGTCCCGCCCAAAGAAGGCAGATACTTTCCCCTCCTTAACGAGGCTGTCCATCTGCTGGGCAATCTTTTCAAGCTCCTCTCCGTAAACAACGGCAATGACGAGATTATCGATGCCGCGCGCTTTAGGCGCAGTTCTGGCCGCGTTCGCGATCTGAAACGCAGCAGCTACAACGGCATTTTCTGCAATATCCTGTTGAAATATCAGCGCCATGATGTGCTCCTTTCCTTTAACGCCTGAATGAAAAACTGCGCAGACAGAGCGTTGTGCCCTGCCTGCGCGCTGAATCGTTTTTTTATTGTGATTACTCTTCCTCTTCGTCCTTCTTATGCGCTGCGATGACCTTCTCCGCAAGGTTACCCGGAAGCTCCTCATAGCGTTCGAATGTCATCTTGAATGAACCCCGCGCCTGCGACATCGAGCGCAGATCGGTGGCGTACTTGAATACTTCGGCAAGCGGTACCTCCGCGACGACCTGCTGCAATCCGTTGCCCTGCGGATTCATACCCAGTATTCTGCCGCGGCGCCGGTTAATGTCGCCGATTACATCGCCCATGTACTCGTCGGGTATCGTGACTTCGAGGCGGTAAATCGGTTCGAGCAGCGTTGGATTTGCTTCAGCGCAGCCCTGCTTATACGCAAGGCTCGCGGCAACTTTGAACGCCATTTCGGAAGAATCTACCGGGTGATAAGAGCCGTCGTACAGCGTCGCCTGAAGATTGACCATAGGAAACCCTGCGAGCACTCCTTTGGTGATACTCTCTTTCAAACCCTTTTCTACAGCGGGTATGTACTGCCGCGGCACCACACCGCCCACAACCTTATCTACAAACACAAAATTTTCGTTTGAACCGACAAGCGGCTCGAATTCGACCCATACGTCGCCAAACTGGCCGTGGCCGCCCGACTGCTTTTTATGCCTGCCGTGCGCCTGAACCTTCTTTCGTATCGTCTCGCGGTAGGGTATCTGCGGATCGTTCAGCTGCGCTTCAACGCCGAATTTATTGAACAGTCGTTTGCATATGACTTCAAGGTGCAATTCCCCAAGGCCGCTCACGAGCGTATCTGGGGTTTCGGTTTGCTTGACCATGCGGAACGAGGGGTCTTCTTCTTCCAGCCGATGCAGGCCGGCGAACACTTTTTCTTCTTCGCCCTGCTTCTTCGCCGTCACGGCGAGAGAGATGCACGGCTCCGGAAATTCGATTTCCGGAAACACAATGGGCTTTGTTTCATCGCAGAGCGTGGAGCCCGTGTCGGAATACTGCAGCTTACCCAGCGCTCCGATGTCTCCGGCCGACAGCTTGTCGGTATTGGTCTGTTTTTTTCCGAACAGCATGTAAATCTGGCCAAACTTTTCGCTTTTGCCCGTGTTACCGTTTTTTATCGCTTGGCCGGCGGAAAGCTCTCCGCCCAGTATTTTGAATATCGACAGCTTGCCGATGAACGGATCCGCGATGGTTTTATAGATTTGCGCCGCAAACGGCAGAGATGCATCCGCTTTGTAGGTGACCTCCTCGCCCTTGGGCGTCTTGCCCACCGCATTAATCACCCGATTGGGCGCGGGCATAAAAGCGACCAGATTATCCATGAGAAGCGAAACGCCGAGGCTCTGCACGCCTGCCGCGACGAATACCGGCACAACATCCCCCTGCGCGATGCCCGCTTTTAGTCCCTTCAATATATCGTCTTTGGACAGCTCTTCGCCTTCAAAATACTTCTCCATCAGCGTCTCGTCGTTCTCGGCGGCGTTTTCTATGATCGACTCGCGGATCGCGGCGGCTTTCTCGCCTAAATCGGCGGGAACCGGAACTTCCTTTGCCGACTTACCGTCAAAAGCATATGCTTTCATATCGAGCACGTCGATGATGCCTTTAAAATTCAGCCCCTGCCCCATAGGCAGCTGCATCACAGTTATCTTTGTTCCGTATCTGGCCTTTACGCTTTCAAGCGCCTTATCAAAATCCACATGTTCTTTATCCATCTGGCCGATCAGAAACGCTCTTGCGATACCCGCCTTTTCACAGGCATCCCATGCCTTTTCAGCGCCGACATTCAGGCCGGATAATCCGTTCACAAGTATCAGCGCGCTGTCCGCAAGGTAATATCCCGAGGTCGCATCTCCGATAAAGTCAAAATACCCAGGCGTATCAATAATGTTGATTTTAGCGCCTTTCCACTCGACAGACGCCACTGCGGTACTGATCGATATATGCCGTTTGGTCTCCTCCGGGTCAAAATCCATTACGGTATTGCCGTCTTCTGTCTTCCCCTGCCTGTCAATCGCGCCGCTTAAAAACAGCATTGCTTCGGCCAGCGTCGTCTTACCCTCGCCGCCATGCCCTACAAGCGCAATGTTTCTGATGTCGTCCGTCTTGTAATATTTCATTTCATTCCTCCAACAAATACAACCAGTAGCCATTTATACTGATTTTCAGTAATTCTAAATCATTCTATCAGATCGAATGTGAAAAATAAATAGATTTTTCCCTTTTGCACTGGAAATTGCTCAGGAACTATGGCATAATACGTTATTGAATAAATGAAGGAGACCACCATGAGCGATTTTAACGAAAATACAGAGAACTCCAATTCAGGACAGGAAGAGAAAAAAAAGCTGACCGATATGCAGCTTCGATATGTACAGGTTGCCGCCGGCATTGTAAGTGCTGCCGTGCTGATTTTTACGCTGTTCTTTATGGAGGTTTTAGGTGAAGTCAACAGCTTACTGCAATATTCTTTTCTCATCGTGTTTTTAATCATCACATTCGGCCGGCGCAG
This sequence comes from uncultured Christensenellaceae bacterium, assembly GCA_964561895.1. Taxonomy (GTDB): domain Bacteria; phylum Bacillota; class Clostridia; order Christensenellales; family SZUA-584; genus JAEWCC01. The sequence continues at coordinate 4,928 of CAZLRM010000076.1, forward strand.
CATCGAAAATAAATACCGCCTTCGTCTGAACCTGTTCGGCCTTGTGCTGCTTGACGGCATCGCGGCCGGCATATTGCTGTTTATATTGATCAAACCCATGGGAATTGATCCGACTATAAAGCTGGTCGTGCTGATAGGCGGTGCGGCATTATTGCTGGGTTTGGGCGTCCTGGTGCCATACCTGCGCTATCGCAAACGTGTAGAAAACGGCACACTCCCGCCGATCCGCGTGCCGGAAAAGAAGGAAACCGAGATTTCAGGAGCGCCGAGGGATGACGGCCGTCTTTCAAGAGATGATAAGATTGCCGAAATGATGCGCGAAATCAGCGAGCGGAAAAACGACGAAGAAAAATAGTGTTTAAAGCATAAAAGCTGGCTTCAACCGCCAGCTTTTTTTTAACGTAATATTTTGAATTACTCGTATGTAACCTGATCCATCACGCAGTACATAAATACATCTGAAATCGTTAATGGCAGCTGCGCGTGAAGTGTTCCGCCGTTTTGCGTCCAATATACATTGACCACGGTCCCGTCCGTCGCTTCCATTTCTCCGCTTTCGTTGAAGCGCGCTTGCTCCGACCAGAGGTAATCTCCGCCATACCGGAACGAGTGCGCAAGGTTATCGCTGCGCAACGATGCTTCCTCTCTCCAGCGCTGTATATCCTTAGGCGTTAGTGCAAAATACCATTCATATACAAGCGTTTCGGATGAATTCTCTCCGAAGCTGTATATCCAGCGCAGCGAAACATCGCTCTTTTCAATCTGTACCAGCTGCGCACCCTTGGGCAGCTCGGCAGGGCGGTAATAGTATGCTGAACCGCGCGCTTTTTCAGCTTCATCCCGCAGCGCGTCCACAAGCTCTTCCTCGCTCGCGTAGATTTCACCGGGCGCACACAACGTAACCATGCCGTCGGAGGCGGCTTCCATGCTTTCCGGCGCACCCGCGGCACTTTCTGCGTTTTCCGCATCCCTGTTCCCTGTAACCTTGTATTCATCCGCAGCTGCGCCCGCCTCGTGACGATCCTCCGGCCGGCTCTGCTGCATATCGTACGCCTTTTCTTCTGCAGCCACCATATTTGCGGAATCGCTTTGCGGCGTCAACAACGGTGCGGACACGACCAGCAATGCGATAAGCGCCGCTGCGGCGACGGACGCGTACGCATATATGGGAATATGGCGCCGTCTGGCTTTTTTTATTGCCGAAGCGGTCAGCCCTGCGGGGGGCGCAACCTGCCCGATATTTGAAAGCGCGTGTTTTAAACGCACCGCCTCATCCATCGCTTTTTTGCACGACGTACACGAAGAAGCATGCCATATCAGCCGCTGTCTTTCGGCATCGTTCAACATATCGTCTATAAACAGGTCGATTTTTTCATTAAATTCGTTGCATTCCATGCCGCCACCACACCCTTGCTCTGTCAAAAATACAAAGCTAAGACGACGCGAATTCCGCTTTTGTTCCCAATACGCCGCATTTTTCAAAATTATAAACGAAAAATGCCGTGTGTACAACCAAAAACAAGCATATCCTTGATTTATTCAGAAAAGTCTATGAAAGAATATAATTAAAATGATAACCTGCTAAACGGCTTGCACGGTAAGCCTGTCCGTTAAATCATAGATTTCCTTGATGATGCCTTCAGTTCTATTGCTGCTCAGCCACAACCCCGATGCTTTCTGCAATACAATCAGCGGCATACGCGGGTGAATTCGCTTCATCGCTTCGTTTGCGGGTGCAGTGATAATTACAAAATGCTTTTCTGATATTCCTTTATCAAAAAAACGGCGGTAAAGCCCTGCAAGGTAGAAGAACTTTTCGCCCTCCGGATATATCAAATATTTCTGTTTTTGTTTTCCTTCATCTTTCCACTCAAAGAATCCCGTGCACGGCACAAGGCACCTGCCGCCGATAAGGCTCTTTGCGAACAGCGGCTTTTCAGTGACCGTCTCGCTGCGCGCATTGATGAGTAGCCTGCCGCCCACAGGGTACCCCCAGTTCATCGCATCCGCCTGGGCACCGTTCTGGTACTGCGCAACTACCGCCGCGCGCTCTGACGGAAACACCTCGCCCGTTTTGATTGCCGCTGCTTGCTCGCCGCCCAACCGTGAGGCTACTTCTTCGATTATCTTTCGCGCTTCGTATATTTCATCGATATCGGAAAAAGCGTATCTGCCGCACATGGCATTCTCCTTTTGGCTTAATCAGCCGCACTTGGAATAGCCGCACGAGCGGCATACCACGCAGCCGCTTTCATGTTCCAGCGCCGAACCGCACTCGGGGCATTTGCTTCCATTGACCGGCTTGCCCCCCGTCTCTTTTTCCTCGCCTCGCAGCGCCACTACGCGTTCCAGCACGCGCCCGATGGCATCCGGGCAAGAAAGCACCTTGAGCCCCGGCTGGC
>CAZLRM010000077.1:0-2647 GCA_964561895.1 uncultured Christensenellaceae bacterium
TACTGCTGTATCTCGTGTTCATCATCCGCGGTATGATCATCGCGATGAACGCCCGGTCGCGTTTCGATGCGCTGCTCGTGTTTGGCGCGACATGCATGCTTTCGCTGCAGTCGTTCATCATCATCGGCGGCGTGATTAAAATGATACCGCTTACGGGCATCACGCTGCCCTTCATCAGCGCGGGCGGCAGCTCTATGCTTGCGTGCATGTGCCTCGTGGGCATTATAGAGGGCGTGGCCGTCAAAAACGGCGAGGGCGACGAGCGAGAGATCGTCGAGGCGGGAGGCGAAGTCATATGAAAAACAAGCTGCGAAGCAACATCCGCATACTGCTCTTCGTATTCGTTTTCATGTTCGCAGGGCTGATCACGTATCTGGCTTATGCTGAAACGTCGTTCGGTGAAAGATGGTTCGCATCGCCTTACAACCCGCGAATTCAGAACTTAAAAGCGGATATACTCGACCGTACGGGGATAACGCTTGTTCATTCGGAGGACGGCAAGACGGAGTATGTGGAAGACAAGGGGCAGCGGCGCGCCACAGCGCACATCGTGGGCGACGAATACGGCTATTCCTACGGTGCGCAGACGATGTATTCCACCTATCTTTACGGCTTCGATAAGGACACGATCGGCAAAATTCAGGACGTGATCACCGGCGACGAATCCGCCGGCAGCGATGTAACGCTAACCATCGACGCGGCGCTGTGCGAAACCGCGTACAACGCGATGGGTGACTACGACGGCGCGGTCGTGGTGATGAACTACCGAACAGGAGAGATACTCGCAAGCGTCTCCACCCCCACATTCGACCCCTCGGACATGGAAAAATTCATGGAAGGCGGCGGCGAAAGCGAACTCGTGAACCGCGCGTTTTCCGGTCTTTACCCGCCCGGCAGCACATTCAAGCTCGTCACCGCCTCTGCGCTCATCGAGAACGGGCTGGAGAGTTTCGAAACCGAATGCGACGGCAGCACCAAAATCAGCGGCAAAAAGATCGCCTGTACGGATGAGCACGGCGATGTCGATCTTAAAAAAGCGATATCCAAATCGTGCAACGTATATTTCGCCGAAGCCGCGCAGGAACTGGGCGGGAGCGATCTTGCCGCTATCACAAACAAATACCTGTTTAACGATAATATGCGTTTTAACGACCTCGTCATGGCAAAAAGCGTATTCGATAAGCCAACGGGCAGTATCGACCTTGCGTGGTCTTCCATCGGCCAGTACCACGACCTGATTACGCCGCTGCACGCCTGCATGGTCGCAGGCGCTATCGCAAACAACGGCGAAATGATGGAACCGAAGCTTCTGCTCTCCGTATCGGGCGGCGCGGTTTCGGGCTATATGTTCGCTCCCGGCGTCACAGCACGCCCCATAAAAAGTGACACAGCGGACAAACTCACCGAAATGATGATCGAATGCGTCAAGAGCGGTACAGGTAAAAAAGCCGCTGTCAAAGGGGTTGCCGTCGCGGGCAAAACCGGCACCGCCGAGGTTGCAGGCGAGGAAGGTAATCAGTCGCACGCGTGGTTCGCGGGCTTCATCGACGTCGAGGATCACCCGCTCTGTATCGCCGTGGTGCTCGAATACGCGGGCAGCGGCGGCTCTCACGCGGCGCCTGTCGCGCACGACGTGCTGGCCAAAGCGCTCGATCTCGGATACTGATCATGAAAAGTGAAATTGAACAAAAGCTGAAGACCCTGCCTAAAACGCCCGGCGTATACCTTATGAAAAACGCGCAGGGCAATATTATCTACGTCGGCAAAGCGCTCGCGCTTAAAAACCGCGTAAGCAGCTATTTTCAGCATGGCCGCAAAGACCCCAAGACCGCGGCGTTGGTTGCGGAGATTGCGGACTTCGACTACATACTCGTTTCAACCGAATTGGAAGCGCTTATTCTCGAGTGCAACATGATCAAGCGCTATTCGCCGTACTACAACATTATGCTGCGCGACGACAAACACTACCCCTATATCCGCATCGACTTTAACGAGAGGTTCCCGCGCGTCAGCGTCACGCGCAGGGTGGAAAGCGACGGCGCAAAATACTTCGGGCCGTATATCGCGGCGCATCTGCTGCACGACATTTTAGATACGCTTTCGGCGATGTTCCCGCTGCGCACGTGCAAAAAAGACATCGTGCCGAATGCCAGGACACGCCCCTGCATTAACTTTGAAATGGGGCGATGCCTTGCGCCGTGCGCGGGCAAAGTCAGCGAGTACGACTACAAGCGTATGACCAGCGAAGTGGCCGACTTCCTTTCCGGCAGGTACAAGGGGCTGGAGAAGCAGCTCGCCGAGGATATGCGCGCCGCGTCGGAAGCCATGGAATACGAGAAGGCCGCCGCCGCGCGCGACCGCCTGACCGCGCTGCACCGGCTGTTCGAGAAGCAGAAAGCGGGGTTCCCCGACCTTAACGACAAAGACGTGTTTGCGATATACCAGCAGGACAACGAAGCCGTGGTACAGGGGTTGTTCGTACGCAAAGGCGAGCTCAACCACACCGAGCGTTTCTTTGTGAACTGCGCGGGTGAGCCTGAAAGCGCCGTACTCGCGCATATACTGAAGCAGTACTACTCCGATACCGAGGGCGTCGCCAAACAGATATACGTCAATACCGAGCCTGCCGAAAAAGCGCTGATCGAGG
>CAZLRM010000077.1:2747-3813 GCA_964561895.1 uncultured Christensenellaceae bacterium
GATTCCGTCGCTTCCATGGTGGTGTTTCGCGGCGGCAAACCGGAGAAAAAATCTTACCGGCGTTTCAAGATTAAAACCGTGGAAGGCGCGAACGACTTTGCCTCGATGAACGAGGTTTTAACGCGACGCTTAAAGCGCGGCCTTACGGGAAGCGAAGGCTTCGACGAGCTTCCGTCGCTGATCATCGTGGACGGCGGCAAGGGACAGCTTTCCTCCGCGTTTGACGCGCTCGTGTCTTTGGGGCTGGAGGATCTCCCGCTCATCAGCCTTGCCAAGCGCGAGGAGGAGGTTTTTGTCGTGGGCCAAAGCGATCCCGTCGTGCTGGATAAGCGCAGCCATGCGCTGAGGCTGCTTATGCGCATCCGTGACGAGGCACACCGCTTCGCGATTACGTTTCACCGCAGCCTGAGGCTGAATAAGGTGGAGGATTCCGCGCTTTCAAAGATACCGTATGTCGGCCCCGCAAGGGTGCGTGCGCTGCTTTCTCATTTCGATACGATCGGCGACATCCGCGCGGCGAGCTTTGATGAGCTGCTTTCTGTATCCGGTATGGACGCGCGCAGCGCCAAAGCCGTTGTGGAATATTTTGAGTCGGACGAGGAATGACGGTTGTACAAAGCACAGCCATGCGGTAAACTTAAAGTGAGATGATGTGAGGTGCAGAGTGGATTCAAACGCGATAAAACATGCGCTGTCCGAATATATTACCGACGTGCGGCTTTCAGAGCCGATGTCGCGCCATACCTCCTTTAAATTAGGCGGCCCGGCGGACGTAATGGCGCTGCCTGAGACGAAGCAGGAACTGATGCGTGCGCTGGTCACGCTTAAACAGATGGATTGCCCCGTGTTCATCATGGGGCGGGGCACAAATCTGCTCGTTCGTTCCAAGGGCATCCGCGGCGCAGTCATCAAGCTTGCGGATAACTTCTCCGATATTAGTATTGAAGGCGAATATGTGTCTGCGCAAAGCGGCGCGTCGCTCTCGGCTATTGTACGCGCAGCGATGGAGCGAGGCCTTGGCGATGCATCATTCCTCGGCGGTATACCGGGAACGCTGGGCGGAGCA
>CAZLRM010000077.1:3913-7315 GCA_964561895.1 uncultured Christensenellaceae bacterium
AGCGTAACGGATAACGTGGAGGCGGCGCTTAAACTCGGGCTGGCTTCCGTCGGCATTGCCGACCATTCCGTTTCCCACGCGCTTTACGGTGTAAAACGCGGCCGGGTTGGGTATTATTTGGATTGTATCGCGCAAGCGAAGAAAAGCTTTGCGGCGCGCATTGAGGTGAAAGCGGGTATCGAGCTGAACCTCAAAAGCCTTTCCGGCAGCTATGATCTGGCCCCGGGCGCATTTGACGTCGTTATTTTGGGTTACCACAAAGCGGCCTGGTGCGCAGACCTAAAAACCTGCTGGACGTTCTTTCGCGGCAAGCGCGTGGACAGCATCACACAGGGCTATGTGAATGCGATCAAGTCCGGGCGTATCCACATTATTGCGCATCCGGGCTATGGCGTGCCGGTAAATTACCGGCTGCTCGCGCGCGCGTGCGCGGATTACGGCGTGCTGTTTGAAATCAACGAGAAGCATACCGATCTTTCGTCGGAAGCGCTAAGCGAAGCAGCTTTAGAGCCAGTAAAATTCGTGATATCGAGCGACGCGCACCGCCCGCAGGACGTGGGTTGTGCACCCCGCGCGATAACGCTGGCACAAAATGCGGGTCTCGGTGTCGATCGTATTATCAACGCAACGGAGGGGTAAGCATGGAATTCATCATCGTTACAGGGCTTTCGGGCGCAGGCCGTTCGCAGGCACTCAAACGCCTGGAGGACATGGGCTATTTCTGTGTGGACAACCTTCCCCCAAAGCTGATTCCCGATTTTGCACGCATCTGCCTCGCCGACGACAACATCGTAAAAGCCGCAACCGTGGTGGATATGCGCATGGGCGGCATGTTCGACGATATCTTTGCCGCGATACTATGTCTCAAAGAAATGAAAGACATCGAGCTTACCATACTCTACCTCGACTCAGACGACGAGGCGCTTGTGCGCCGGTTCAAGGAAACGCGCCGCCGTCACCCCATGGCCAAAGACGGCAACATCACAAGCGGTATCACACGCGAACGTTCCAAGCTGCGAAGCATCAAGGACATCGCAAACCATACGATCGACACCTCTACTTACTCGGTCCGTCAGCTCGGAGAGGTGATCGACCAGATGTTCTCAGATAAAGCCGACGCCGGCATATTGATCACTGTCACGACCTTTGGCTACAAGCGCGGTATACCGCTCGATGCGGACATGGTGTTTGATATGCGTTTTCTCCCTAACCCCTTCTACGTTGAAAACCTCAAGAACCATACGGGCCGGGATCAGGATGTGCGTGAGTATGTGCTGTCATTCCCGCGCGCACGCATATTTATTGACAAGGTCACCGACCTTGTAGCGTACCTTGCACCATATTATCTTGAACAGGATAAAAAGCAGCTCATCATCGCCCTTGGCTGTACGGGCGGCATGCACAGAAGCGTCGCGATCGCCGAGGAGCTGTTCGCAATTTTTAAAAAGCAGGGGCATCGTGTTACCATTGAACACCGCGACTTAGGGCTGGACGTGAAGTGACGGAGGCGTTATGTCTTTCTCATCGGCTGCAAAAAGCGAAATATGCCGTTATGAGCTTTCGGGCGACTGCTGCCAGCTATCCGAGCTGACTGCGCTGCTGCGTACCGCGGGTTCCATGAACATATCCGGCAACGGATTTACGCTGCGCCTTGATACCGAACATGCCGCCGTCGCGCGGCGCGCTTTTCAGATCGTAAAATCGCTTTTTGGCGTTAATCCAAAGATGCAGATGCATACCAACCGCTTCAAGCAGAACCATATCTATTCGCTCATTATCGACCCGGCTGCTGCACAGACGGTCGCGCTGGATACGCATCTGATGGATGCGGACGGCATCCATACAAGCGCGGAAGCGGCTTCAAAGCAGCATTGCTGCGCCATCGCGTTTGTACGCGGCGCTTTCTTAGGAGGCGGGTCGGTCACCAACCCGGAACGAAGTTATCACATGGAATTTGTATGCAGCCAAAAGGATTTTGCGCAAGAGCTGTTGAATATAATAAACCAACTGGGTATTTCCGCGAAAATGATTCCCCGTGGCCAGAGCTTTGTGGTATATCTAAAGGAAAGCGATGCCATCGTCACATTGCTTACGATGATCGGCGCGCATACTGCCATATTGAACATGGAGAATATCCGGATACTCAAAAGTGTTCGCAATAGTGTGAACCGTAAGGTCAACTGCGATTCGGGCAATTTATCTAAAACGGTAAACGCGTCGGTGCAGCAGCAGGAAAGTATCGAGGCTGTAAGGGAGGCAATCGGTTTTGATGCGTTAAGCGCACCGCTTCGCGAGATTGCAGAAGCCAGGCTCAGCTTTCCCGAAGCAACACTCAGCGAACTTGCGGAAATGACATGCTCTTCAAAATCCGCTGTCAACCACAGGCTGCGAAAACTTTGCAGTATTGCGTTGCAGCTTAAAAATACAAGGGGGTAAACCTATGCAGGCAAAAGAACTGACAATACATAGCGAAGACGGGCTTCGTGCTTCTAAGGCGGCCATGTTCGTACAGGTCGCTGGCAAGTTTTCTTCACGTATACTCGTTGAAAAAGGAAATAAAAAGATCAACGCGAAAAGCATCATGGGAGTACTCTCGCTCGGCGTTAAGCAGGGAGAAAAGATCTATATTTTTGCCAACGGCGACGATGAGGAAGAAGCGATATCCGCGATTGAAAAACTCTTCAGCACCGCATTCTAAGTTCGGCTGACGGGAATTATTTTCATTAATCGCCCAGCTAATAGGTATTCCGGTGATTTGTTGTGTATTGTTTGGCTGTTGATTAAAAAACTGCAGCAATATAAACAGACAAGTCACCCTTTGTATAACCGGCCTGCTCTCATATATCCCGTGTTCCTTTAAATCGTCCTTGATTATCTGTAAATTGTAACGAATCGCATTGTGTTCAGATCGCATATCAACATGTTGTCCGATTCCTCCGGCTGGATTACAAAAAAGCTCGCACCAACATCGATTAATATTCCCGCTCTGTCTATCAATGTACCGCCTGTCCCGATAATAAACTGAGCCCTTATCTTCTTGCCCACATAGTTTTTTAGATATCCTGCGACGTCATTCGGGCTCTCCGCCGTTTTAGAAAAAGCTGCCGCCGGCGGCACAAGCGGCGGGCAATACGATTCTTCCTCCCCCATCACGCTTTTCCCCGATACCATCTCTATTGACGGCGGGACAAACGAGTTTATGTTACATTCCTTCTCTATGAAATTAACCGGCAATCCCTGTGCGGACAACGGCTCGCAATTCGTTGTACCGATACTACTGCTGCTTTGAGTACCTTTGTTTTGCCGCTGATTATACAGACTTTCGGCCATTTGCGTGATCTCCTTCCAATCTAAAAAACATCTATGCTATCATACGCACAGGCTTCAACATTCATGAGTTAT
>CAZLRM010000078.1:0-4344 GCA_964561895.1 uncultured Christensenellaceae bacterium
TTTTGCCCTTCAATGATTTTCATGTCGTGTATTGCAAACATATCATCGAAAGTCACAGACACCACAGCTTTCAGCTTGCCCATTGTATCAATCCTTCTAATACGAATGTCCGTGATATCCATACATAGCCTCCTTTTTATAGATATGATATGTGACAATGAATTTCGATACAGATATCAAAAATTCCTGCTTTTTTACGGATCACAATATATATATACCCAAACAAGCCAGGAATCGACAAAATTTGCGCAATACAACGATGTCTATTCCTTTGTAACGAAAATTTAAATACAAATAATACAAAGGATGCAGGAGATTATACATTTTATTTATTATAACAAATTATTATAAAAATGTCTACTAAAATACGATGATTAAGCGTTTGTACGAAAGGATTTGCCTTTAGGCAAAGTTGCCGTTATAATACATTACGACGAAAGGGGCAATCAAATGAGTAATGTTTTCGGCGTATTGAAGGAAAGAGGTTTCATTAAGCAGGTGACGCATGAGGGGCTGGCCGAGCTGCTCGCGCGGGAGCCCGTTACATTTTATATCGGTTTTGACCCGACGGCGGACAGCCTGCACGTCGGGCATTATGTGCAGCTCATGGCGATGGCGCATATGCAGCGTGCGGGGCACAGGCCTGTTGCGCTGATCGGCGGGGGGACGACGATGGTAGGCGACCCTTCGGGCAAGAGCGACTTGCGCAAGATGCTCTCAAAGGACGAAATCGCGCAAAACGCCGAAGCATTTAAGAAACAGATCGGACGATTTCTTGATTTTAGCGAGGGCAAAGCGCTCATGATCAATAATGCCGATTGGTTGTTGAAGCTTAATTATGTGGAATTTCTGCGTGACATCGGCGTTCATTTTTCCGTGAACCGCATGCTGACCGCTGAATGCTATAAGAACCGCATGGAGAAGGGGCTCACGTTTCTCGAATTCAACTACATGCTCATGCAGTCGTACGACTTTCTTGTGCTGAATCGCGATTATGGCTGTAAGCTGCAGCTTGGCGGCGACGACCAATGGTCCAATATACTCTCGGGTGCGGATTTGATCCGGCGCAAAGAGCAAAAAGAAGCTTACGGCATGACGTTTGCGCTGCTTTTGACGAGCGACGGGCGAAAAATGGGCAAGACGGAGAAAGGCGCGGTGTGGCTCAATCCCGAAAAGACATCGCCGTACGAATTCTACCAGTACTGGCGTAACGTGGCGGACAGCGACGTAAAAACATGCTTGTCGCTGCTGACCTTCCTGCCGATGGACGAGGTGAACAAGCTTTGCGGCTATACCGATGAGCGCATCAATGAAGCTAAAGTTGTGCTCGCGTACGAGGTGACGAAGCAGGTGCACGGGCAGGAGGAGGCCGACAAGGCTAAAGCCGCGGCTGAGGCACTGTTCACGGGCGGCGGCGGGGAGGGCTCAATTCCCACCACCGAAATTGCGGCAATCGATAACCTGCTGCTGATAGACCTGCTGCAGACCTGCGGCCTCACCGCTTCGCGCGGCGAAGGCCGGCGGCTCATCGCGCAGGGCGGCATCGTCATAAACGGCGAAAAAGTGACGGATGAATTCATGCCCGTAACAAAAGAATGCTTTCAAGACGGACAGATGATGATTAAAAAGGGCAAAAAAATATACCACCGGGTTACCCTCGGTTAAAATGCGGGTGAGCATATGAACAGCGGAATGCGCCTCCAAATCGATATCGCACCCTGCACAGATGATGCGTTGCTGAGCCGCATGTTTCTGGAATTGATGGAGGACGAAAAAACGGATTTACCGGCCACGCCAGCATTTGCGGCGAGCCGCATGGAGGAATACCTTTCGCGCGGGGACAATGCGTACGTGTTTTTTGCGCAAGGCGCTGTGGCGGGCTATGCGCTCGTGATTACCGACCGCAGCCCGCTGTATCTGCGACATTTCTATATCTGCCGGGACCAGCGCCGCAGAGGGTACGGTACGGCTGCTTTCCACGCGTTGCTGGAAACGCTGGGCGCGGATACGATTGACCTTGACGTTTTCGTTTGGAACGAGCGCGGAAAAGCGTTCTGGGAATCTCTCGGCTTTGCGCCGCGTGCACTGATGATGCGCTGCAAAAAGCCAGTTTCGTCTCAACGATGATTACGATCAAAGAATCGGCTGAAACGGAACTGGTTATTAAAAAATCGCGCTTTCTGGGGCTGGCTTGCCGAATCGGCAGCGAGGAGGAAGCGCAGCGCGTATTGGAACAGCGCCGTAAGCAGCACTATGACGCGCGGCACCATTGTTTTGCGTATGTGCTGGAAAGCGGCGCAATGCGCTATAGCGACGACGGCGAACCGCAGGGCACGGCCGGAGTACCGATGCTGGATGTGCTGAAAAAAGTTGGGCTGACGGACGTGATCGTGGTTTCCACGCGCTATTTCGGCGGTACGCTGCTGGGCGCAGGCGGTCTTGTGCGCGCGTATACGCAAAGCGCGGCGGATACGCTGAAAGCCGCGCGATGCGTTAAAATCGTTGCCTGTGAAGTTTTCCGGTGTAGTTTCGAGTTTGGGGTGTGGGCGCGCGCTGAGAAAGCGCTTGCGGCTTTGGGATTTGCGGCCGACAGCGTAGATTATACCGACGGGGTGTCGGCGAAATACTGCGTCATGGTGGGGGAGAAGCAAAGGTTTCTGCAGACTGTGACCAATCTCACGCAGGGAAAGGTATCGCCAAAGGCAGTGGGCGCCAGAATGGCTGAGATCGATGTTTAGCCTTTGTCCATAGCCTCCATCGCGCGCATGCGTTCCTTTAGCGTTTCCACGATGCGCCCCCGCTCCGATGCGCCGCCCGACGGAGTAAAGTGTACGCCCTCGCCGATACGCAATTCACGCTTTTTACTGCTTGCATAAACCGGGTAGAACGCAAGGCGTTCGCCCGTTTTTTTATAATACAGCTTGCCAAGGTTCGCAAAGCCTGAATAGAAATCGCTCACTTTTTTCCCATAGCTGCGCACAGGATTTTCAGGGAAAAGCAGTATGCTGTCTCCCGCGGCAAGGCACTCGATTGAGAGCGAAAATGTCTTGATCACGCTTGCCTGCGTCCCCCGGTAAACGGGGATAGGATCGAACGAGCGCAGCGCCCATGCCACGACGGGGCTCAGCATCCTGGGGATCAGCCTGCACAGCACTTGCGGAAGCCAGCGGATACGGCTGAATGTACCCTCGTACATATGCAGATAGACTTCTTTTTTTTCGATCATCTGGTAGAGTATCCACGGCCTGATTTCGTACGGCAGGAACACCACCGCTGCGATAGGCCCGTATACCTCGCGGTGGTTAAATACGAATATGCCTGGGAGGTCACGCACGTTCTCTTTACCCGTTACGGTGTGGTGCATGACGGGGCGAAGCAGCGCGCGGATAATGTGCACGCCGATGCGCTTTTTATATTTATGTACGAGTACGCTGCGGAGCCGTTTTTCCATTGCGGGATTATTCTCGCCCTTCGCGCGCATGCTTGCGTAGGCTTTCAGCCGCCGGCTGTATTTGGCAGTCAGCGGCTGCCGTATGGAAAGCCACAGAGAGGCGAACAGCAGCACCGTCGGAATTGCGGCGACGCCGCTGCCGATGATCGGTGCATAGGGGAGGTAGTCGGCGACGCGAAACGGAGCGAACAAAGGGGAGGAAATCAACACAAGCAGCACGATGAGGAATATGCCCTCAGAGAGTATTGAGGTCCAAACGTCGAGGCGATGCGTGCGATCACGCATCGCGTCCTCATCGATATCTTCGTTATAAAGGCGTACAAGCAGCAGCATATCTTCCTGAAGGCTTTGAGCGCCCGCCATCTGCAGTACCAGCCCCAGCAGCAGCACGAGCGACTGTATCGAGATATCCAGCGTTGAACCGAACCAGCTGTCCCGCAGCACATAGGCAGCGAATATCGCGATCGCGGTGCCCAGCACATACACCGCGTTCTTCCCGATCTTCTGCATCAACGCGGAGCGCTGTGCCCGGCGTACGCCCACGGCCGCAGCGTACAGTACGGACGCGATGATAATAAACGATATAAAAAAATCCCAGAATACATCATGTGTTTGTGAGAACGTCAGAAATAATATGTACGTAAAAGCAAAAATATTGAGCGCGACGCCGGATGTGACTGTCATACCGCCCATCAATCGCACACTGCGTATGGTACGCATATCGCCGGGATCTGCTGAAACCGTATCGATTTCTGCTGAGAAATCGCGGAACACCAAATTCAGCGGTATGCAGAGTGCAAGCCCGACCGCCATGCCCGCCGAGGCAAATGCGGCGACGGCCGTACCCATCGGCAGCGAAAGCAAAGCGGCAGCACCAACAGCGGGAATATAAG
>CAZLRM010000078.1:4444-7305 GCA_964561895.1 uncultured Christensenellaceae bacterium
CTTTGCATTCGCAGCAGCGCGGAAAGGGAGAGATACAGCGCCGCGCCGTATGCGATATTGATGGAAAAGCGCTCTGCAAGCGCCATTGAAAAAAGGCCGAAGTATATATAGACTATTTTTCTGTAAAGCTGCAGCCGGTTATCTCGCAACGTGGCCTTGCGGTTCATCAGAAACGCTGTTTCGGCGTAAAATTATATCCTTCCTTATCCCAGACGCTCAGCCAGCTGCGCAGCTTTTCGAGGAAGGCGTCGTTTGTGAGCGTTTTTGAAAGCATACCGATGAGCTGCTCGGTGACCTCGGCGGTGTTGCCATTGGCCATTACCTTGCGGATCGCCCAGATGCCGTCGAGTTCGCGCTTGGTGAGAAGCAGTTCCTCACGGCGCGTGGACGATTTATTGAGATCGATCGCGGGGAATATGCGCTTTTCGGATAGTTTCCTGTCGAGGTGAATCTCCATATTGCCCGTGCCCTTGAACTCCTCGTATATGATCTCGTCCATGCGCGAGCCGGTATCGATGAGCGCAGTCGCGATGATCGTGAGGCTGCCGCCGAACTCGATATTGCGTGCCGCACCGAAGAAACGCTTGGGTTTATACAATGACCCTGGATCGAGGCCGCCGGAGAGCGTGCGGCCGGTGGGGGGGATGATGAGGTTATAAGCGCGCGCGAGGCGCGTAATGCTGTCCAGCAGCACGACGACATCTTTGCCCTGCTCGACCATGCGCTTTGCGCGTTCTATGACCATCTCGGCTACGCGCGTGTGGTTCTCGGGTTTTTCGTCGAATGTGGAATATACGACCTCGCCCTTGATGGAACGCTGCATATCGGTGACTTCCTCAGGGCGCTCGTCGATGAGCAGCACGATCAACGAAACGCCGGGATAATTCGCGGTGATGCTGTTCGCGATTTTTTTGAGCAATATGGTTTTACCGGCTTTCGGCGGGGAAACGATCAGGCCTCTTTGTCCTTTGCCGATGGGCGCGATCATATCGATCAGCCGGATGGCGAGATCGCGCGAAGCGTCCGGACGCTCGAGCGTAAAGCGTTCGTCGGGGTGGATCGGCGTAAGCTCCTCAAACGGTCTGCGTGAGAGGCACTTTTCCACTACATCGTCATTGACCTGTTCGATATAGAGCAGCGCGTTGAGTTTTTCCGCGTCCTTGGCGGGGCGTGTCTTGCCCTTCACCTTATCGCCGGTTTTTAGATTAAATTTGCGTATCTGCGCCATGGAGACGTATACGTCTTTTCCGCCGGGCAGATAGTTCTCGCTTCGCAAAAAGCCGTAGCCTTCGGGAAGCACCTCGAGTATACCCATCGCGTCGCCGCAGTCGCCCTTATTTAACAGCTCGTTTACCGCGTCGTTGCCCATCACGTATTCAATGATTTTTCTGTCGCCCGTTCTGTGCCGGTCCGATTCCGCTTCGCTGCCCCTTTTCTCCTTTTCACGCTGCTCTATGATGTCCTGCTGGTATACGGGGATATCCGAGTTATCATCGGTATCCGCTTCTTCATCCGCATAATTGTGTTCGCTGATCGGTAAATAATCTACGTTGTCTGTGTCATATTCATTGTTAAATACGGGATCAAGCTGCGGCCCGGGTTGTGGGGCTTCACTCGTTTCCTGCTGCACGCGGGCTTTGCGGTCCAACTCAAAAAGCATATCCAGAAGTTCAGGTTTACGGTATTTAGTAACCGATTTGACACCCGCCATCTTTGCGATTTCACGCAAATCGAGCAGGCTCTTTTCCTTTAACACATTAAAGTCCACCGATTATTCTCCTTTTATACATATAAAAAACAAATATCATCCATACTGAAAAAACGCGTATCCAACCGATATTTATTCAATGAAGGGAAAAACGCATTTAAAGGATATGGTCAACAGCACCACACATTCATTATATATTTGTTATAATCTCATTGTCAATATTATTCGCCTTTTATTCGTATTTTACACAAAGTATTATAAAATTAGACTAAAAATCTGTTTGATGCAAACTCCGAAGGGTATATATAAAACGGATGTTTGTATCGGTTGGATTAAATTCCGCTATACCTTCATCCATACAGCAAGCGCCTAAACCCTGATTCGCAGGGTATATGAACTGGGGGATGCAACGACAGCACCATTCATAACTCGCGTCTGCCATAAAAGCAGGCGTATTTACAGCACGACTCAGACTAATATTCACAGTATGCTATGCTTATGTAAGCACCATCCCTAAAGACCAGTTTCATGCCGAAAAGGCGGAGGAAGCCACAGCGAAAGCTGTGGTTTTCCTTGTATTTGAAAACCCCGGCTAAGCTTAGCACATAGTAAGATGGAACTGCAAATACCAATATCGTGTTTGCTCCCCTTGACCTACCGTTATCTTTGCAATACAAGTCTTCCACTAGATCATACACATGGGTAAAATCAATGGCTTCGTCAATTTGCGCAACAGGTAATCTCTTGGTACCCGCTCGTCCATGCATATGATTTCGCAAGCCCTTTTTGCCTTTCTCAAGCATCTTGTCACCCTGTTTCATTATACCAAAAAAGCCAGCTCATCGCTGACTCTTTTGACACTCTGACCCGAAGGGTTATTAGACCATTACTTTTTATCAAGCCACTGGATATATTCTATAACATTGTTATCTTGATCACAAAAGTAAACCAGTATTTCTCCAGCCTCACAGGAGCTCGGGCCAGATATAATTTCCACACCGTTTGCTTTTAATTGATTGACTGTTTCAGTCATATCTTCAATTTCAATACAAATATGCGGACAAAACGGCTCTGAGATTTGAGGCTTGGTAAAACTACCTTTTAAGTCTTCAAGTAATTCTATTTTAGCACCATTGATTTCAAGAAACGCATA
>CAZLRM010000079.1:0-1782 GCA_964561895.1 uncultured Christensenellaceae bacterium
TTTGCGCGGTACGATATTTGTCCCCCGGGATTGTGCATTCGGCTGCGATCATGTATCATGGGGGCATGAACAAAAGAGAACCGGAGAAATGGTACCGGCTGGATAACGCCGCCAAGCTGTACCCCGCAATCAAAAACCGGCGCTGGACGGCGATTTTCCGCGTATCGATGAAACTAAGCGAGCCGGTGGACCGGGAAGTTCTGCAGCGCGCGCTGGTTTTAGTCACACGGCGCATGGATATATTTTCGTGTCGTCTGCGCGCGGGCGCGTTCTGGTATTATTTCGACAAGAATAAAAGGGATCCGGTCGTGATGGACGACGCGGTGAACCCGTGTATCCGGCTTTACCGCCGGGAGGAGACCGGCCACCTGTTTCGCGTACGCACATACAACGGCCGCATATCGCTCGAGGTCTTCCATTCGGTCTCGGATGGCTATGGCGGGCTGGTGTTTTTAAAAACGCTCGTCGCGCAGTACCTTAGGCTTAAGGGCTTTGATATCCCATATACGCACGGCGTACTCAATTGCGCCGATCCCGTCTTGAATGAAGAGACAGAGGACGGTTTTCTGCGCTGCTATAATAAAAAAGCGGTACGGGCGTGGAAAGAAACGCGCGCCTGGCGTATCCCCGGCACATCGGAGTCGGGCCATACGCTTAATATCGTTACGGGTATATGCTCTGTCGCGCAGATCAAGGCGCTCGCCAAACGGTATGGCGTCTCGCTGACCGAATTTTTAACCGCGGTTTATCTGTTTACGCTGTACCGTATACAAAAGCGTGAAAATCCCCGGAAACTGCTGCCCATCAAGGTTTCGGTGCCTGTGGATCTGCGCAAATTCTTTGGATTTAAAACACTGCGCAATTTTTCGTCGTACACCAATCCCGAAATCAACGCGAACTGGGGAGAATATACCCTTGAGGAGATTGTTTATGTGGTGCACCACCACCTGCGCGGCGAACTTACAACCAAAACCTTAGGCTCCAAGATATCCAAGAACGTCAAGGCGGAAAAAAGCCTGTTTGTGCGCCTTTTGCCGCTGTTCCTTAAAAATATCGCGATCCACCTGATATACAACATCGCGGGCGAAAACCGGATCACGAGCACGCTGTCCAATATGGGCGCGATGGATCTGCCCCCCGAGATGGCGGCGCATGTCACGCGCTTTGATGTAATGCTCGGCGCGCCGCGCTACAACCGCGTCAATTGCGCCGTCTGTTCATATCAGGACTCACTGAATATCTGCTTTACAAGCATCATCCGTGAAGCAGATGTGGAGCGGGAATTTTTTACTCAGCTTATTAAAATGGGCGTCCAAGTAAAGATAGAAAGTAACCGGGAGGTGTAAGAATGTCTTACTGTGTCAACTGCGGCGTGGAATTGGAGCGCTCGCTAAAAAAATGCCCGCTCTGCAGCGCGCCCGTGATTAACCCGCTTGAAACGGAAGTCGCGGAGGAAGCACCCGCCTTTCCGCCTGTGCGCGACGAACTGAAAAAAAAGGACAAGGAGTTCTGGGTAGGATTTTTTACGATACTGTACCTTGTGCCCATACTGACCTGCATTATCTTGAATCTGATCTATAATAAGCAGCTTACCTGGGCGCTGTACGTGGCGGCGGGCATGCTGATGCTGTGGTTTTTTTCGACCTCTCCCTTTTATTTCACAAAGTTCGATTACCGCAAAATGCTGTCGATCGATCTTTTCGGAACGCTTTCCGGGCTGCTCATCATACAGCAGGTCTCGGGCGGAAACAACTGGTTTATCTCAATCGCGCTGCCCATTGC
>CAZLRM010000079.1:1882-7222 GCA_964561895.1 uncultured Christensenellaceae bacterium
AGCTTTTCTTCGATATGATCGTAGCCGCGGTCGATATATTTGACGCCCGTGATTTCGGTCCGCCCGTCGGCCATCAAACCCGCCACAATCAGCGCCGCGCCCGCGCGCAGATCGGTCGCGCGCACTGGTGCGCCCGTCAGACGTTCCACGCCCTCTACGACGCATACGCGTCCGTCGATCGATACGTTCGCACCCATACGCCGAATCTCATTGATATGCTTGAACCGTGATTCGAATATGTTCTCCACGATGATGCTTGCACCCTCCGCGGTGCTCAGCAGCACCGTTGCGGGCTGCTGCAGGTCGGTCGGAAATCCGGGGTAGGGCAGCGTTTTGATATTCACGTGTTTGGGACGGCGCGTGCAGGTTACGCGCAGCGTATCGTCGCCTTCCTCTACCGTGACGCCCATCTCGATGAGCTTGGCGGTCAGCGCTTCCATATGCGTCGGTATTACTTTTTCGATGGTCAGGTCTCCCCTTGTGGCCGCAGCCGCAATCATCAGCGTACCCGTTTCGATCTGGTCCGGAATGATGCTGTAAACGCAGCCATGCAGCTGTTCCACTCCCGTAATGCGGATGATGTCGGTGCCCGCTCCCTTTACCTTCGCACCCATACAGTTTAAAAAGTTAGCAACGTCCACCACATGCGGTTCTTTGGCCGCGTTGACGATCGTCGTTTTGCCTTTGGCCTTTACCGCCGCGAGCATGATATTGATGGTCGCGCCCACCGATACGATGTCGAGGTAAATATCCGTGCCGATAAGACCGTTTTGCGCTTCGGCGACGATCATACCGTATTCGGTCTTGACGCTTGCGCCCATCGCCTCGAAGCCCTTGATGTGCTGATCAATCGGCCGAAGCCCTATCGCGCAGCCGCCCGGCAGCGCAATCTCCGCGCGGCCATACCTCCCCAGCAGCGCACCCACGAAATAGTACGACGCGCGCATGTGCTTGACGGCCTCGTTGTCCACGCGGTACCCCGTAATCCCGCTCGTATCAAGGCGCATGCGCGATTCTGTCAATTCGGTGTTTGCGCCCATGCTGCTCAGCATAAAATTAAGCAGCCGCACGTCTTCAATATCAGGTAGGTTTTCGATTTCACAAATGCCGCCGCACAGCAGCGCCGCGGGAAGTATCGCGACTGCTGCGTTCTTGGCGCCGCTCACAGCCACGCGCCCGTAAAGGGGCTTGCCGCCCCGAATTACCAATTTTTCAGTCATATTTTTTATGCAGTAAACCTGCGCACCTCCATCAGATACAAAAAAAAGTATAGCAGGTTATCCCTGCTTCGGCAACTTAAAAAAAATTTTTCACTAAAAATAAGGCTTTCATTTGACCATAACGCAGGCGCGTCGTATACTTTTTATGTGGGTAATCGTGGGATAAAAAAGGGGTGTGCAAAAGGCCTTTTCGATGGTATGATAGCAATACACTTCACATGAGGGGGCGGGGACATGCAGCTACAACTGAAGAACACTTCCAGAAGCACCGCCGTACCCAACCGCTTCATTGAGCACTGCGCAAACGCCCCGGATAAATACGCGGCCGCTTACCTGACGGGGCTCATGCATGCAACGAACCACCAGCCGCTTGATCTCGATTTGTTTTGCGCGCGGCTCTCTCTTACATGGGATGAAGTGCTGGCCGCGTTTGAATACTGGCAGAAGAAGGGCTTCGTGCGCATCGTCAACGGCGACACGTTCAGCCTCGAGTTCGGAGAGTTTTCGTATGATACGGCAGGGGACGAACTTTATACCGAGCGCGAGTTTTTTCAGCATTTACAGCAATTGTTCGCTCCCAGAACGCTTTCCGCGAATGAATTAAATAAAATATACGATTATTTTAACGTGTTTGGGTTACCTAAAAAGGTAGTGATATGCCTTGTGCAATATTGCATCATGCTGGCCGGAAAACGCGTTTCAACCTCATATATGGATAAAGTCGCAATGTCGTGGGCAGAAGAGGAACACGTCGATACTGAGGAAAAAGCGCAGGAGAAAATCACTTCACACACAAATGCTTCAAGCGGCGTAAAAAGAGTGCTTGCGCAGTTGGGTATTACAAGCCGCAGTCCGACCAAAGACGAGTTTGCGCTGTATGTCAAGTGGACGCATGAATGGGGCTTTACGCTGGAAGCCATACTGACTGCTTGTGCAAATACCACCAAAGCACGCGATCCAAATATGAAATACCTCGATAAAATACTGCAGCGCCTGCACAGCGAAGGCAGCTTAAGTTCGCGCCAGATCATAGAGGATACCACACAGAACGATATTACATCATCGGATATCTGCGAGCTTATGCGCATCATCGGAGAAACGGGCAAGCCCACGTTCGAGCACAAAAGCCTCTACCGCAAGTGGACAAGCGTGTTTGGCTTCGGCATGGACATGCTCAGCGCCGCGGCAAAGCTGCTCGCCGCGCGCGGCAGGCTGCCTTTTCCCTACCTGGACGAGATACTGACCGACTGGTACAACAACCGCGTGAGCGCGCCTGAAGAAGCGCAGAAAGCCATTACGGAACACAAGAAGCTTGACGAGCTCATATATGCAGTATTTGACGCTACAGGCAGGCCGTGCGCCATTACCGACGCGCACCGCAAGGCTTATCTGAAATGGAACGAAGAATGGGGCATACCGCACGAAGCGATACTACTCGCGGCGGAGATCAGCATGCTCGCCGACAACCCGTACCGGAGCCTCAACTGGAAGCTTGGCAGCTGGCACGACGCAGGCGTAAAAACGCTCGCTGACGCGCAGCGCGAGGCCAAGAAGTTTTCTGTAAAGAACGATAGTGTGAGAAAACGCGAGTCTTATGAACGCCCGGTTGAGAATCTTGATTATCTTGCGCTGGATCCGTTTGCAGACGAAGGAGTGCAGCATTGAGCACGCAGGATCTGTTTGAATTGTACGACGGCATCCGCCGTAAAAACGAAGCGGAGGGGCAGCGCCGCCGCGGCGAAGTATACGCGCGTTTACCGAAACTCAAAAAGCTGCACGAAGCAATCCGCGCGCTGCAGCTTAATCGCATCCGTGTCATCGCGCAAGGCGGAATTTTCAATGCGGACGAGCTGAGCAGCCTGCTTGCCGAAGCTGCGCAGTTACTTAGCAGCGCCGGTTTTGACGCGCACTATCTGGATCCGATATACGACTGCCCCGCCTGCCGCGATACGGGCATGCGCGAGGACGCGCGCCGCTGCGATTGCTTTATTCGTTACCGGCTGGACAACAAGCTCGACGAAGCGCGGCTCACCGACAATGAAGTAAGCTTTGAAAAGTTCGACCTCTCTCGATTTTCTGCGGAGCCTTTGGAAAACGGGCGCTCCCAGCGCGACTATATGGCTCAATATTTGCGCATCACAACGGCCTGGGCAGACTGCTTTCCCGATTGTTCAAATATTCTGCTGATTTCGGGAGGTACAGGCCTTGGTAAAACGTATACCGCGAAATGCATACAGCGCCGCGTGATTGAACGCGGTTTCTCCGCGGCCTACTATACCGCCTACCGACTGTTTTCAATGTTCCACAGTGACCGTTTGGGCGAGGATGTGGATTTGGAAGCAATATTATATGTTCCATTGCTTGTTATTGACGACCTCGGCACAGAGCCAATGACACGAAACGTCACAGTGGAGTACCTCTTTGATCTGTTGAACGAGCGCGTTTCACAGGGACTGCACACCGTTATCGCGACAAATCTCAGCTTTGTAGGCTTAAACGAGCGGTATGGAGAACGTATCAACTCGCGGCTCATGGATGCACGGCATTCGGAAAAGCTCATTTTTAAAGGCCGCGACATACGCTACTAACGGAGCGTTTTGGGAATACTGATATCCAAACATTCTTGCGGAGGCATTATGAAAAGAAGCGAAATTGATAACAAATACAAATGGGATTTAAGCCCGATTTTTCTCTCCGACGCCGATTGGGAAAAGGATTTTGCAAAGCTGCAGGGCATGCTGCCCTCCCTTTCTTCGCTTAAGGATAATTTAACGTCCGGCGCAGGCGCGCTCGCGGACGCGCTAGGTAAAATCGACGAGGCTTCGCTGCTCTGCGAGCGTATATTCGTATACGCCAAGATGCGCCGCGACGAGGACAACGGCAACCCGCTCTACCAGGGCATGACCAACCGCGCGTGGTCGCTCTACGTGGCCGTATCGGGCGAAACGTCGTATGTCGCGCCCACGCTGCTGAAAGAAAGCGAGGAAAGGCTCCTTAGTTTTATTCAGGAGGAACCGCGCCTTGCTCCTTACGAATTCATGATCCGCAACCTGATGCGGCAGAAGAAGCACGTCTTAAGCGAAGCGGAGGAGAAGCTGCTCTCGATGAGCGCCGATTTCTCCGAAGGCGCAAAGGACATATTCACGATGCTCGAAAGCGTCGATATGAAGTTCGGCAAGGTACAAACGCCCGAGGGTGAGGTGCAACTCACGCACGCAAAGTTTTTAGAGCTCATGCAGCACCGCGACCGCAGCGTGCGTAAGAACACGTTCGAAACATATTACAGCTCTTTTCGCGGTAACATCAATACGATCGCGGCCGCTTATTCCACAAGCGTCAAGAAGGATATGTTTTACGCCAAGGCGCGCAATTATGGCGGCGCGCTGGAGCAGGCGCTGTTCGGCGACGACGTGCCGGTTTCGCTCTACGACAGCCTGACGGGCACTATCCACGAAAACCTGCCCGTAATGTACGACTACGTGGAAACAAGAAAGAAGATACTCGGCCTCAATGACATCGCGATGTACGACATCTATGTGCCGCTGGTGCCCGACACCCAAAAGAAATACCCGTATGAGCAGGCTATCGATATGGTGATCGAGGCTTTAGCGCCGCTCGGCGAGGACTACCGCAAACTGCTGCTGCGCGCGCGCGATGAGCATTGGATCGACGTTTTTGAGAACGAAGGCAAAACCACAGGCGCGTATTCGTGGGGCGCATACGGATCTCACCCGTATGTACTGCTGAACCACCGCGAAGACCTTGACAGCGTTTTTACCATCGCGCACGAGCTCGGTCACTCGATGCACACTTACCACTCGGACGAGGCGCAGCCCTTCCCTACCGCGCAGTATACGATATTCGTCGCGGAGGTCGCTTCCACCGTCAACGAGATACTGCTCACGCGCTACCTGCTAAAGCACGGCGACGAGGCGCTCAAAAAGCACGTACTTAACCACTACATCGACCAGTTCCGCACCACGGTGCTGCGCCAGACGATGTTCGCCGAGTTCGAGCGCATCACACACCAGATGTGCGAAGCCGGAGAGCCGCTCACGCAGGAGACGCTTTCGGCCAAATACAAGGAGCTCAATCGGCTTTACTACGGCGATACGATGAA
>CAZLRM010000080.1:0-7184 GCA_964561895.1 uncultured Christensenellaceae bacterium
CAGTGCCTTTGCGGCACCGATACAAAGGGGCTTTCGCGCATACTATTAACCGCCTCGGGAGGGCCCTTCATCGACTGGACGAAGGAACAGATTGAAAACGCGACGGTGGAGCAGGCGTTGCGGCATCCGAACTGGCGCATGGGTAAAAAGATCACCGTGGACTGTGCGACGTATATGAACAAGGGCCTTGAAATCATTGAGGCGCGCTGGCTGTTTGATGTGGACCCGAAGCAGATCGAGGTGGTGGTGCACCGGCAGAGCATCATCCATTCCATGATCGAATATAACGACGGGGCAGTGATCGCGCAGATGGGGCCGACCGATATGCGCCAGCCCATACAATACGCTTTCGGCCACCCCGAAAGACTTCAAAGCGCCGTAGGCCATCTTAATTTCCCGGTGCTTAAAAACCTTACGTTTGAAGCGCCGGATATGGAGAAGTTTCCTTGCCTGAAGCACGCCATCGACGCAATTACGGCGGGCGGTTCGCTGCCGCTCATCATGAACGCGGCCAACGAGGCCGCGGTGGAGCTGTTTTTAGAGAAACGCATACGCTTCGGCGATATCGAGCGGTGCGTGGCGCACGCGATGGACAAATTCGCGTCCCTGCCGGGCGAATCGCTGATCGGCATCTACAATACCGACCGGCAGGTGAAAGAATATGTTTACAACCATTTTTAATTTTATACGTATTTTGACTCCGCGCCTGTGATATAATGAGATAAAAGGAGGCGAAGGTTTGAACACAATCGTCACAATACTCAGCATTATAGGCGCGGTACTGATCATCTGTATCATTATTCTCGTGCACGAGTTTGGGCACTACAGCATCGGTCGTGCGTGCAAAATCAAGATCGTGGAGTTCGCCGTCGGGTTTGGCCCAAAGATCAAGAGCTGGATCAAAAACGACATCATATATTCCGTTCGGTGGCTGCCGCTTGGCGGGTTTACCAAGTTTTACGGCGAGGACGAGGAGAGCGACGCAAAGCTCGCCTTTAACAACCAGCCCGCAGGTCGCCGCGCGCTGACAATTGCCGCAGGTCCTGTTTACAACATCATATTTGCAATACTGCTCGTGGCGGTGCTGCTTTGCTCATATGACAGCAGCTCGCCATATATCGCTTACGTCTGGCCGGACAGCACGGCGGGGGCAGCGGGTCTTCAGGCGGGCGATGAGATCATTGAAATGAACGGTGTGAAAACGAATTTCATGCTGGATTATTCGTATGCCAACTCAAAATCGGATAAGAAAACGCTTAGTATTACAGTACAGCGCGGCAGCGAGGTGATACCGCTTAAGATCCCGTATCGCTATTATGAAAATTATACGAATGAGTATCTGACCGACTTGGGCAGCAATACTCTTTTAACCGGGTATTATACCGGCTTGTCCATAAACGGACAGCGCCTGGGGTTCTTTGAAGCAGTTATACAGTCTTTCGGATGGATATTCACTTATATCAAATATACGCTTATCGGTCTTTTGGGCATTATGAAGACGGGGGATACTTCCGACATTTCCAGTATCGTGGGCGTTACGGTGGGTCTTGGCAGAGCGATTCAATACAGCTTTGAGTACGTGCTGGAGTTGGGTGCGGCAATCAGCGCTTCGCTTGCGATATTCAATCTTTTGCCGCTGCCAGCGCTGGACGGCGGAAGGCTCATATTCATCGGCATCGAAAAGGTATTCCGCAAACCCGTGCCGCGCAACGTGGAGGGTATCATTCATTTTATCGGCTTTGCTTTGCTGATGTTGATCGGAATTATTTTCATCTATAAGGACGTCGTACGGGGTTTCGGCCCATGAGGAAACCCACGCGGCGTGTCCCTGTGGGTTCCGCCGTTATCGGCGGCGGCGCGGATGTGCTGATACAATCGATGACGAACACCGACACCGCGGACGCTGCGGTTACCTTAGCGCAGATTGAGGCGCTCATTCAGGCGGGCTGCGAGGCGGTGCGTTGTGCTTTTTATTCCAAAGCGTGCGCTCCCGCGTTAAAAGAGATCAAGAAAACGATGCGCGTACCGCTTATCGCGGACGTGCATTTTGATGCGGAGCTTGCAGTATTGGCGATTGAAAGCGGCGCGGACAAGGTGCGCATCAACCCAGGCAATCTGCGCGGCTCATTGCAGCGCGTGGCGGACTGCGCGCGGGAGAACGGCGCCGCACTGCGCGTAGGCGTCAACGCGGGCTCGCTGGAGCCGGAGCTGATAAAACAATACGGGGGTCCCAGCCCTGAGGCGCTTGCCAAAAGCGCGCTGAGTTGGACGCGGCGTGTGTACGATATGGGTTTTGAGCGCGTGGTGGTTTCCATCAAGGCATCGGGCGTACCCACAAACGTGAAGGCAAACCGAATTTTCGCAGCGCAGTGTGACGCACCGCTGCACATCGGAATCACCGAGGCGGGTACATATGAGAACGCACTTGTCAAATCCGCGGCGGGGCTGGGCGCGCTGCTGCTCCAAGGCATAGGCGATACTGTGCGCGTATCGGTCACGGGCGACCCGGTGCAGGAAATCGGCGCGGCAAGGCGTATTTTGCAGGCATGCGGTGTGCGTACATTTTACCCTGAGGTGATCAGCTGCCCCACGTGCGCCCGTACCGGCATCGACGTTGCCGCGCTTTCTCGCAGAGTAGAAGCGCTGCTGATCAAATTGGACAAGCCCGTCGTCGCGGCGGTGATGGGCTGCGTCGTTAACGGGCCGGGCGAAGCAAAGCACGCCGATATCGGCATCGCGGGCGGCGGGGAAGGCAAAGCCGCACTGTTTGTGCGGGGAGAGCTGATTTGTACCGGGATCGAAGCAGACATTTTCACGCAGTTCGAAAAGTACGTGATCGAACACTTTTAAGCGGCAATCCATCGGCAATTATCCCGCAAATCGGGCACAAGACGAGTATAATCATTAATAAGATATTCATCGGAGGGCGCTTTGAAGCAGGGGGACTTTTTAGACGCGCTGAAAAGCAGCGTGCGGATCGACGACAATTTAAAACTGCGCTTCGTAAAAATCCAGCACGACGTTAAAAAGGGCGAGTATCTCGTGCGCTTTGAAAGCAATCTCCTGCCTGCGCAGGTGTATCTCGAAATCGAGCGGTTTGTGCGCGGGGCGCTGGGCGCACACGCGATGCCCGTGGTCGTTTACCAAGGCGCGGAGCAGATACCGCCTGAGCAGCGTGCGGAGCACTTAAGGCAGCTGCTTTGCGCGAAGGAGCGCGCGCTCGCGCCCTTCCTTCAGCGCGCAGAACTGCGCATTGAAGGTGGCGCGCTGCATATCGATTTTTCCGACGGTTTCGGCAAAGAGCTGTTTGTCAGCTCCGACCTTGCCGAATATATCGGCGGCTATATGAAGCACAGCTTCGGCACGGAGTATACCGTTCGCATAGGTGCGACGGAGAAAAAGATCGCGCGCAAAGCGCGACCTGCAGCGGAAGCAAAGCCGGAGGAAAGCAAACCGCCGGGGGGCGCTGACGGTACCCCGCCATGGGAAGAGGCCGCCAGCCCTAAACCTCCGGAGAAAAAAGCAGAGGAAAAGAAAACTGCGGAGAAGAAGGCCGCGCAGGCCATGACAGAGAAGAAGCCATCCGGAGAAAAGCCAAAAAAGTCCGGCGTGATCCATGGCAAAAAGACGGAGTGCGGGCTGATACCCGTGACCGACATCGGCGAGACCACTGGGCTGTGCGCCATTTCGGGCGGCGTGACCGATGTGAAGTCTTTCGATATCAAAAACGAAGCGCGCGGTAAAAAGTCCATCGTGGTGTTCGGCGTGACCGACCTTTCCTCCACGATCACGTGCAAGGCATTCGTGCCGCGCGAGCAGTGCGAGGAAATCAAACAGCGGATCCTTTCAGCGCCTGCGGTGCGCGTAACGGGCACGGCTGGTTACGACGCGTATTCGCGCGAGATCGTAATCTCCGTCAAATGTGTTGAGGAGGCAGAGGCGGCAAAACGCAGAGACGAGGCGGAGGTTAAACGCGTGGAGCTGCACATGCACACCAATATGAGCGCGATGGACGGGGTGGCGGACGAGGCGGATATCGTCAAGCGCGCCGCAGCGTTCGGGCATGAGGCTATTGCGATCACCGACCACGGGGTGGTGCAGGCGTTTCCGCGCGCGTTCGACGCAGCCAAGAAGTGCGGCGTCAAGGTGATCTACGGCATGGAAGCCTACATGATCGACGATACGGGCGAATTTTACCGCGAGGAGTTTGCCGATGAGTACGTCGTGTTCGATCTGGAGACGACCGGCTTTAATCCGAAAAAGTGCGGCATCACCGAAATCGGCGCGGTACGCCTGAAGCATGGCGAAATTATTGAAACGTTCTGCACATTCGTGAACCCCGGCATGCCCATCAGCGCAGAGATCACCGCGACGACAGGCATTACCGACGAGATGGTAAAAGGTGCGCCGGATATGGGAGAAGCGCTGTCCATGTTTAAGGCATTCGCGGGGGATACGCATCTGGCTGCGCATAACGCCGCTTTTGACTTGGGCTTTATCCATACCCACGGCGCGGATTACGGCATCCGGTTTGACAACCCGTGCCTAGATACGCTGTGGCTGTTTAAACGTGCGCTGCCCGGACACCGCAGCTACAGCCTCGGAAAACTCGCGGCAGATATTGGCATCGAGTTCCGGCACCACCGCGCGCTCAACGACGCGGAAGCCACCGCAAAGCTCATGAAGATCTGTATGGACGCGGCAACGCAAACGCCCGAGAAGATGCCTTCGGCCGACGAAAAAACGCTGCCTGTATTCCATATCATATTGCTGTGCAAGGACAGTACAGGCCTGCGCAACCTTTATGAGCTCGTGAGCGATTCGCACATGCGCCATTATTACCGGCGTCCGCGCGTATTAAAATCGCTGCTGGCTTCGCACCGCGAGGGGCTGCTGTTAGGCAGCGCGTGCGAGCAGGGCGAGCTGATTCAGGCGATTTTGCGTTACGCTTCGGACGGGGAGCTTAAAGCTATTGCGCAGTTCTACGACTACCTCGAAGTACAGCCCGACGGCAACAATATGTTCATGGTACGTGAGGGAAGGCTGCGCGGCGTCGAGGAGGTACGCGACATCACGCGGCGCGTCGTGCGGCTGGGGGAGGAAACCGGCAAGCCCGTCGCAGCGACGTGCGACGCGCATTTTCTGGAGCCGCAGGACGAGTACTTCCGGCGCATACTCATGCACGGACAGGGGTTTACGGACGCGGACGATCAGGCGCCGCTCTATTTGCGCACAACGGCGGAGATGCTTGCGGAGTTCAAATACTTAGGTGACGACAAGGCGCGGGAGATCGTGATCGATACGCCGCGTGCCATCGCCGCACAGATCGAAAAGATACAACTGCTGCCCGACGATACCGCGATGCCCACGATTGACAGATCGGCGGAGAAGCTGAAACGCATGTGCTATGATACGGCCAAAGCGGTTTATGGCGACCCTCTGCCCGATACCGTACGGCAGAGGCTTGATCAGGAACTGGGCGCGATTACGAAGCACGGCTACGACGTGCTCTACTATATCGCATACGAGCTGGTGAGTCATTCGCTCGGCGACGGTTACCTTGTGGGCTCGCGCGGTTCCGTCGGTTCCTCCTTTGCCGCGACGATGGCGGGCATTACGGAGGTGAACGGCCTGCCGCCGCATTATGTCTGCCCGAGCTGCCGCCACAACGATTTTAACGTGGACACGGCAGCCTTTGCCTGCGGCCCCGATCTGCCTGAAAAAAACTGCCCGAATTGCGGTGCGCTTTACCAAAGGGAAGGGTATGACATTCCATTCGCGGTGTTTTTAGGGATCGACGCGGACAAGGTGCCCGATATCGACCTCAACTTTTCGGGTGAGTACCAGCAGAAAGCGTTCGAATTCATTCTGGACTATTTCGGACGCGATCACGTGTTCCGCGCGGGTACGATCAGCAGCGTGAAGGAACAGACGGCCTACGGCTTTGTGAAGAACTACCTGCAGGAGAAGGGCATCGTGGCGAGCCGCGCCGAGGTGGAGCGGCTGAGCCGCGGCATCTCGGGCACGAAGCGCACGACGGGTCAGCATCCGGGCGGCCTTGTGATACTGCCCAAGGAGCGCGACATCCACGAGTTCACGCCGATACAATACCCCGCCAACGACGAGGAGTCGGGCAGTGTTACAACGCACTACAACTTCAACTCTCTGCACGATCGGCTCATCAAACTCGATATCTTAGGCCACGACGACCCGACCGCGCTGCACATGCTGCAGGAGCTGACGGGCATCGATCCAAAATCCATACCCATCAACGATCCGGATACGATCT
Organism: uncultured Christensenellaceae bacterium; assembly: GCA_964561895.1. Taxonomy (GTDB): domain Bacteria; phylum Bacillota; class Clostridia; order Christensenellales; family SZUA-584; genus JAEWCC01. The sequence continues at coordinate 6,290 of CAZLRM010000080.1, forward strand.
CGCTGTTCTCGTCGCTGAAAGCGCTGCGCTTAAAGCCGGAGCAAATACTCGGCTGCGAAGTCGGCAGCATCGGCATCCCCGAATTCGGCACGAGGTTTGTGCGGCAGATACTTGTGGAGACGCGCCCCACGACAATAGGTGAACTCGTGCGCATCTGCGGGCTTTCTCACGGCACCGACGTATGGCTCAACAACGCGCACGACCTCATACAAAGCGGCAAGGCGAACCTGCGGCAGGTGATCTGCACGCGCGACGACATTATGAACTATCTCGTCGCAAAGGGCATGGACGCGCGCATGTCGTTTTTCATCATGGAATCGGTGCGTAAGGGCAAAGGGCTCAAAGAGGAATGGGAGAATGCTATGCGCGAAGCGGATGTGCCGGAGTGGTTTATCGGCTCGTGCAAGAAGATCAAGTATATGTTCCCGCGCGCGCACTCGGTGGCGTACGTGATGATGTCGCTGCGCATCGCGTACTTCAAGGTGCACTATCCGCGCGAGTTCTACGCGACGTATTTTTCGGTGCGCGCCGACAACCTCGACGCGCAGTACCTGCACTCGGGGGAAACGGTGCGCATGCGCCTCGCCGCGATTGAGGCGAAGGGCAAGGCCGCGACAGCGATCGAGGAAAATCAGGCGACGATACTCGAAGTGGCGCTTGAGATGATCGAACGCGGCATCGACTTTCTGCCGTGCGATCTTTATAAGAGCGACGCGACGCACTGCCTGATCGAGCCACAGGGGCTGCGCCTGCCGTTTACCGCACTGGGCGGTACAGGCGAGGCGGCGGCGATGGGCATCGCGCGCGCGAGAGAGCAGGGCGAGTTCATTTCGGTGGAGGATTTAAAGAAGCGCTCGGGCATATCGAGCGCGGTAATCGGCAAGCTGGAGGAGTG
>CAZLRM010000081.1:0-7178 GCA_964561895.1 uncultured Christensenellaceae bacterium
GCGGACGGTATGATGGCGTGCCCCTTCGATTTAAAAAAGTCCAGATACAGTTGGCGCAGCTGCGCGCTCGTAAGCTCTTTCAATGCCGTATTCTCCTCATTCGTCGTATCCAAAAGATTATACATTTCCGCGCAAAACAAGTCAATGCGGCGCTGCGAAGGAACGGGGAAACCCGCGCTGTGGAAATAATAATAAATTTATGATAAAATAAACAAACAATGGTTAGATAGGCAAAAAGGATTTGGCTGCGTGAGTTGTGTTATGTACAGAGCCAGCTGACCGTATTGGAGGGATTTCGGTATGAAGAAAAGCGCAATGGCGCTCATGGCTGTATTCTTGACGCTCTGCCTTGCAGGATGCGGCAATCCGCCGGAGGAACCGCCGACGCCGCGCCCGTCCGACTTGCAGGAAGCATGCGAGCAGGTCGTTTCAGACTTCACGGACGGCGAGCCGATAGAGTTTGACAGGATTATAGCCTCCGACGAAGAAGACAATGCATGGAGACAAGCATATTATTCAGGGAATTATGTTTTTACGGATGATCGATATGAATATACTGTTGATCCTGAAAGATTGTATATTAAAAGGATATCGACAGTTTCTAATGAAGTGCGCAGCGAGCTTCACACAGGCGATACCCAAGCGGGGACAGAAGAAGATGCTGAAACTCTTGCGGTTGAAATCTACAGAAAGGCGCTGTCTGAATTTTTGTTGGAGGACGGCGGAACAGAAATAAAATGTCTGCATCCAGGTGAAGGCATATACTTCGTTGAGATCAACGAAACGATCAACGGAATTCAGACAGGAACCTTTGCAGGGATTGATCTATCAACATCAGGCAATATATTGGGCGCCAGTTTTATCTTGGGCGACCCCGGCAACATCGACAGGCTGATCAATGAGCAAAACAAGATGATATCCGAGGAAAATGCGAAACAGATCGCGCTGGAGGAGGTAAACCGCAGGGCGGAAAAGCTGGAAGCTGAAAGTATACAGATCGACGACAGCAAGCCGTGCGAGATCATAACGTTGGGCGATACGACGGTTTGGGTTGTGCCGTTCACGTATATAAGGAAAGGGCAGCCAGCCAATCAGCCATTCGATTATGGCGGGCAAGTGATGGTGGAAGTGTTCAGCGGCGAGGTGTTTAATTTTTCTTTATACGCGTGATATATGAAAAAACAAATATTAAGGCATCGTAAAGAATGTTGTGGACCGCACGTAGCCACATGCCTTTCGATAGGGCCGCCCCTGAGAAAGGCAATAATAAAGATGGGTAATGCACATAAAAACCGCTGGCAAACGAAGTTTGTCAGCGGTCTGAATCCGGCTGAAACATCGCCGGATTCTTTATTTAAAAGGTTTTGACAAAGGGAAACGGCTTCCGATTCGCTTGTCATGGTGGAAGGGATACTTATGCCCCCGTCGGCAGGGTGCCGGACGGCATAGTATATAGAAGAAGCAATGAGCCCATATACCGGAATATTTTATATAGCGGGACGCATGTAGATTCTTAAAAAAGGTATCATACTCTCTGTACCTGCAATTAAGTTACCAAAATATACAGTAATCAGTCCTATTAAACCCAAAAGACACATATATTTTACTATTGACATATGCCATAAAATAATTTACAATAAATCAACAAATGTTATGAAATATTTTACCGCAATTGTATTTAGATAAATAAACAATTGCTTTTCCTTTCGAATCCTCAAAGTAAACCAAGCTGCAGTAATCGTTTAACAGCGATTTTGCATAAAAAACAAATAGTTTATGGAGGGAAACTAAACATGAAAGGATTTACCAAGGTAGTAGCCGTGTTGTTACTGGTCGTGCTGGTAGCTTCTTGCTTAGGTGCTTGCAGCGACGGTAAACAGGCGGCGACGGGAGCTCAGAGCGGCAATGAGGTCAAACAGTTCAAAGGATCGCCCGATGAGACATATTACATGAACGTGATGGTATCAGGTGTTGAGTACTGGTTCGCCGTTTATGAAATGTTCAAACAGTGCGGGCAGCAGCTGGGAGTTAAAACCGTCTACGGCGGAACCCCCGAGTATGACGCAACCCAGCAAGTCGCCACATTTGAGCAGGCTCTTGCAAAGAAGCCGGCGGGCATCTATGTCCACCCGGTGAACGCGGACGCTTTCATCGAGCCTATCAACAAGGCGATCGACTCCGGCGTGCCAGTTGCGACCTTTGCTGCTGACTCCCCGAAGAGTAAACGCAGAGTGTACATCACATCGGACAACGTCAATGAAGGCAATGTGGCAAGTGACATCGTATGTAACGAAATTGGCCTGAAAGGCGAAATCGCCTGCACGGAAAACCCGGGGCAGAGCAACCATGACCTCTACATTAAGTCATTCATCGCGAATGTAGAAAAGAATTATCCGGATGTAAAGATTGTCAACCGTACAGCCACTAACCAGGATACGGCAAAGTCATACGAGGCGGCTTTAGCAACACTGCAGGCCAACCCGAACCTCAACGCTTACATCACCCCCGAAGCCGCGTCGGCACAGGGCGTGTTCCAGGCGGTTAAGGAAAAAGGAGCCGACGTTATGGTTCTGACGAGAGACGTTAACGTTGCGATACTCGATGCAATCAAAGCCGGCGAAATCTGGGGCGCTGTGTGTCCTGACCAGGGTACGCAGGGCTACATGGGAATGCTTTCGCTGTTCCTCATGAAGCACAGCGATATGCTCGATCCGATGAGCGACTACGAGGCAAAGGGTGTCAACCCGCTGAACCTGCCGTTCGTTGACAACGGTATGAACATGGTTACCGCAGAGAACGCAGATTCTTTCTACTGGGAGAATTACCTCGCATCGCGTCCGTGGTCGAAGGGAATTGAAGAATAATCAGGGTTCAATTCAGTTAAAAGCTTACAGAAGAGCGGCGGTATTTTCAAATACCGCCGCTCTGTAAGGTTAAAAAAGAGCAATCCATAGAAGGTGGTGTTTTCCTTTGATGGGACAGCAGGCAGTGTTGGAAGTAAAAGGCATAGAAAAGAGTTTTGGGGCAACAAGAGCACTGCGGGGAGTTGATTTTTCTCTTCGTAAAGGTGAAATTCATGCACTGGTCGGCGAAAACGGCGCCGGCAAATCAACCCTGATGAATATCATAGACGGTGTATTTCCCGCGGATGCAGGAGAAATTTTTATTGAAGGTCAGCGGATTCTGATCAAAAATCCTCACGAAGCGCAGGAACTCGGCATAGGCTTCGTGCATCAGGAAATTGCCCTTTGCCCTCACGTTACGGTTGCTGAAAACATATTTATGTCGGAAATCAATAACAGCAAAAAGTTTGTTGTCAACTATAAGCAGCTGTATGACAGGGCCGCTGAAATACTAAGACCGTTATCTGATATCGATCCGAGAAAAATCGTCAGCGATCTAAGCGTATCGAACCAACAGGTGGTTGAAATTGCAAAGGCGCTGTCGATGAACTGCAAAATATTAATACTGGACGAGCCGACATCCACACTGACACAGAATGAAGCCGACGCTTTGTTTAAGATTATGAGGCTCCTGAAAGAAAAGGGCATCGGGATTATTTATATCAGCCACAGAATGGCGGAAGTGTTCGGAGAGTGCGACCGGGTATCGATACTTCGCGACGGATCGCACATTGGCACTTATCAGGTTTCCGAAACCAACTCCAAAGAAGTAGTCAGCAAAATGGTGGGCAGGGAAATCGGCGATATGTATCCCGAGAAGAGCAGGAGAAGCGTCAGCGACAGCCCGGTATTGTTTGAAGTTAAAGATTTTTCGGATGGTGACCGGTTCCATGATGTCAGCTTTGAGTTAAGGGAAGGCGAGATATTGGGGCTGTCCGGCCTTGTCGGCGCCGGCAGAAGCGAGGTTGCGCAAGCGATCTGCGGCCTTCGGAAAAAGACATCGGGTTCGGTCTATTTCAAACAGAAAAAAATCGAAATCAACAGCCCTAAGGATGCGATCGATAGTGGAATTGTATATCTGACAGAAGACCGCAAATCGTTGGGACTGTTCCTTGAATTAAGTATTAAAATGAATATTTCCGCGATGAAAATCCCGAACGTTTCCAAGCGGGGGCTTGTATTAAAAGCACTTGAAGACGAGCAGGGGAACGCTTACGCGGAAATGCTGGGCATAAAGTGCGCGAGCATTGACAAACTCGTATCCTCGTTAAGCGGCGGAAACCAGCAAAAAGTACTGATATCCAAGCTTTTAACCGTTAAACCTAAAATCGTCATTATGGATGAGCCTACGCGCGGCATCGACGTGGGCGCCAAGGCGGAGATTCATAAACTGTTGAGGCGGTTGGTGAACGAAGGGATGGGTGTGATCATGATTTCGTCCGAACTGCCTGAAGTAATAGGCATGTGCGACAGGGTGGTTATTATGCATGAGGGCGTCGTAAGCGGTGAAGTCGGCCGGGAAGAGCTGAATGAAAAACGGATTATCCAGCTAGCGTCGGGTATGTAATTAATAGGAAATTCGATGAGGTGTAATGAACTATGACTACGAAAAAGAATCAATCGGGCTTTGACAATAAACTAAATAGCACCGGTAACACAAAAACGTTTGCGGATAGGATTAAAGATTTTAAAGAGCTTAATCTTATTATAATCATCTTGGTTATTGGCGTAATAATGTCATTTGCATCCCCGTATTTTCTGGCGTGGGATAACTTTGAGACCGTACTGCTCTCATTTACGACTACCGGTTTGCTAGTGATCGGCATGACCGTTATGCTCATTGTGGGCGGCATTGATATCTCCGTAGGTTATACGATGTGTGTGGCGATGTGTATCTCCGGCGCACTGTTCCTTGAGGGATGGAACCCCTGGCTGGCGAGCCTCGTGGGGCTGGCGGCCACTTCCGTCGTGGGTTTTCTGAACGGTTTCTTTGTAACTAAAGTGAAGCTCGGATACCTGATTTCAACACTGGCAATGCAGAGCATTTTGAAGGGAGTTTGCCTGATTATCACAAAGGGAACACCGTTGTCACTGTACGATCTTCCGGACGATTTTAAATTTATGGGCGTCGGCAAAATTGTGGGAATCCCATTTGTGATTATTCTGTTTTTCGTGCTGGTTATCATATGCGATTTTCTGATCAGAAGGTCAACGCTGATCAGGAAGGTGTTCTATGTGGGCAGCAACGAGAAGGCTGCAATGTTTTCCGGCATCAACGTGAATAAGGTGAAGGTATTCGTATCGGTTCTTTGTTCAAGTCTTGCGGGCCTCGCGGGGATTATCTACATGGCGCGGTTTACTTCCGCTACGCCGACTTTCGGCGCAGGGTATGAGATGACGGCAATATCTGCGGCGGTTATCGGCGGTGCCAGCCTGACAGGCGGAAAAGGTACGGTTTTAGGCGCTGTGCTCGGTATCACGCTGCTCCAGTTGGTAACAAGCTCTTTGACGCTGCTCAATATCAATCCGTACTGGCAGACGTTCATTAACGGTATGATACTATTGGCCGCAATAACGCTGGACAGCTTAAGCGAGATGCGCAAAACGAAAAGTATGAGCTGAAAAAGGGCGGATGTACCGGAGATTTCAGAATTGAAATGCCCTTGGGGCGTATGCAGTCTTACCATCGTATCTTTATGGTAACTATGTCCTAACGAAAACAGGGGCTGGTCGATAAGGCCGGCCCCACCATAATATTTAGGGACTAAACGGAGAAATCTTTTTCAAGCGGGATTGAAAAAATCTTTAATGTACGATTTCTCAGCAGTATTATAATTAATACTTAATATTAGATAATTATAATGCGGTTAAGCTGAAGGAGAAATACGGATGAAAGTTAGAGTCGGCTTTTTTCTATTAGTTGCGGTTGTGATCTTATTTTCCGCATGCTCCACGGAATCGAAAAATGCAAACGTTACAAGGGACCGTGCAATTCAAATCGTAGATGAAATCAGCAATACCGCAGGTGTTAAAATCCAGTCATATCCTGATAAGGATAAAGTAGCGGATAACGTGAGATACTACTTTGTTCAGGTTGTTTATGCAAACCGAATGACCGCCGCGTACTTTGTGGATGAAAATGAGGGGAATGTATACATTGCCATGGGCGGCGAACTCGATTTAGAGAACCCTTTGCAGGCAGAGGATTCCGGGGAGGATTCATCCGAAGCCGCCGAGATTACGGCTCGGGAAACTGAGGTTATCAAAGACATTTTTGACGCGATCGGAATGACGCCGGAACAGATAGAGCAAAAATTTGGCCAGGATTATAAAAAGGTTTCCGTAAACTATGATGTGTATATGGAAGGCTATCTGTATAGCGGTTTAGGCTTTACCGTGGCTTTTGGAAGCGAGGGGACGGCAGAGCGCGTTTATTGTATGGAAGAAATAGACATTGACGGCGTAAGATCGGGTATGGATTTTTCGCAAATCCAGGAGAAATTCGGAGAGACCTGTTTCCGTCAAACCTGGGCGGATATTCCGACCAATACGACCTATGAAATCAAGTACATTTTTAATGATAGGATCGTGGTGTTTTTCTCCCATGAGAAAGACGGCAGCAATTCCATCATGTGTATCAGTTGATATACAAAAGCTGATTGATTGATAAATGTAATGACGAATGTTATAATTGCGTTTGTCACGATTTAAGCCGCCAGCAACATCGAATTACACTAAACTCGGGGGTAGGAAAATGATTGAGGTAAAAAACCTTACAAAAATGTATGGCAAAAAAGTCGGGGTCAATGATATCAGCTTCACCGTTGAAAAGGGCGAAATTCTAGGATTCTTAGGGCCAAACGGTGCGGGCAAAACAACGACGATGAATGTCATTACCGGCTACAAGTCCTCGACAGAGGGCAGCGTTAGTATCGGAGGATTTGACATTTCAAAGAAGCCGCTGTTCGCAAAGAGAAAGCTGGGCTATCTTCCTGAAATACCGCCGCTTTATCCTGATTTAAAAGTGAAATCGTATCTTAAGTTTGTGTGTGATCTTAAAAGCGTCAGCAGGGCAAAGAGGGAATCTCATATCAATAAAATCATGGAGCTTGTAAAGATTACTGACGTACAGGACAGGCTGATAAAAAACTTATCAAAAGGGTACAGGCAAAGGGTTGGGCTTGCGCAGGCGCTGGTTTCTAACCCCGAAGTGCTTATTCTGGACGAACCGACGGTAGGGCTTGACCCCAAGCAGATTCATGAGATACGCACGCT
>CAZLRM010000082.1:0-7108 GCA_964561895.1 uncultured Christensenellaceae bacterium
CGCCTTCGCCGGCTTGTTTTTAAAATCATATAATATTGGGGGTTTGGTGCTATGTTCACAGTAATACTCAAAAGAAGCGGGCAAAAGGAAGCGTTCCAGCCGCAGAAGATCGCCAACGCGATATTCAAGGCCGCGCAGGCGGTAGGCGGCGAGGATTATGAACGCGCCCAGCAGCTGACCGAACAGGTGGTGGATATCCTCCGGTTAAAGTATGCGGACCGCAATCCCGGCGTGGAGGACATTCAGGATATCGTCGAACGCGTGCTTATTAAAAACGGCCACGCAAAGACGGCCAAGGCGTACATACTCTACCGCGAGAAGCGCAAGGGTGCGAGGGAAGCCAACGCTTTAATCGGCGCGACGATCGACATGTTCTCGAGCTACCTTTCCGACACCGACTGGAACACACGCGAGAACGCCAACACGCAGCGCAGCGTCAACGGCCTAAACAACTATATCCGCGAAGCGTTTACGAAAAAATACTGGCTGCACGAGATCTACCCTGAGGAGGTGCGCGAGGCACATATCGCGGGGGACTGCCATATTCACGATCTTGGCTTTTTCGGTCCGTACTGCGCGGGTTGGGACTTAAGGCAGCTTTTATTGCAGGGTTTTGGCGGCATCCCCGGAAAAGTGGAGAGCAAGCCCGCCAAGCGCTTGCGCTCGTTCCTGGGGCAGATCGTCAACTCCACGTTTACCACGCAGGGCGAAACAGCGGGGGCGCAGGCATGGTCGAGCTTTGATACCTACTGTGCGCCGTTTATCCGCAGGGAAGGCCTGTCGCACGATCAGATCAAGCAGGCGCTTCAGGAATTTATATTCAACATCAATGTACCCACGAGGGTTGGGTTCCAGTGCCCGTTCTCCAACCTGACGTTCGATATTAAGGTGCCTAAAACTCTGAAAGACCATCCTGTGATCGTCGGCGGGCAGTACCTGGACACCACTTATAGTGATTATCAGGAGGAAATGGACAAGTTCAACCTCGCTTTTTGCGAAGTGATGCTGGAGGGCGACGCGAAGGGGCGCGTGTTCACATTCCCGATTCCCACGATCAATATCACAAAGGACTTCGACTGGAATACGCCCGTAGTCAATAAGTTCATGGAGATCACGTGCAAATACGGCATACCGTATTTCGCGAATTACGTCAATTCGGATCTTAGCCCCGAGGATGCGGTGTCGATGTGCTGTCGTCTGCGGTTGGACGTTTCAGAGCTGCGCAAGCGCGGTGGCGGGTTGTTCGGCTCGAACCCGCTTACCGGATCGATAGGCGTGTTTACAATCAACCTGCCGCGTATCGGCTACCTTTCGCGCACCAAAGAGGAATTTTTCGTGCGGCTTAAGAGGATGGCTGAGATCGGCAAGACCTCGCTTGAGATCAAACGTAAGATTATCGAGCAGCAGACAGAGAACGGGCTGTATCCGTACTCGGCGGTTTTTCTGCGTGACGTGAAGAAGCGCTCCGGCCAGTACTGGTATAATCATTTCAATACGATCGGCATTATCGGTATGCACGAAGCCCTGTTAAACTTTATGGGCAAAGGCATAGAAACGCCGGAGGGCAACGCGCTTGCGATCGAAATCATGAATTATCTGCGCGGGCTCATGCAGGATTTTCAGAAAGAGACCGGGCACTCGTACAACCTTGAAGCGACGCCCGCCGAAGGGACGAGCTATCGTCTTGCCAAGCTCGACAAGGAACGATTCCTCGATATTATCACCTCAGGGAGAGACGTGCCGTACTATACGAATTCGTCACAGCTGCCTGTGGGCTACACCGAGGATATCATGGAGATGATCGAGCTGCAGGATGAACTGCAATCGCTCTACACGGGCGGCACGGTGCAGCACCTTTACCTGGGCGAACGCATTGAAGATATTGAGACTGCCAAAAGGCTGATACAGAAGATATTCTCGCGTTACCGCATGCCGTATATATCGATCACGCCCACTTTCAGCGTATGCGATACGCACGGGTATCTGCCGGGCGAGCAGTTTACCTGCCCCGAATGCGGCGCAAAGACCGAAGTCTGGAGCCGCGTGGTGGGGTATCTGCGGCCTGTGCAGAACTATAACGAGGGTAAGAAGGAAGAGTACCGCGAAAGGGTCAAGTTTATTGTACCAGAGGCGATATGATGCAGATTGCGGGTCTGGTGAAAAACTCCTTCGTGGATTATCCGGGCCATATCGCGGCAGCCGTATTTGTACCGGGCTGCAACATGGATTGCTGGTACTGCCATAACCGCATGCTTTGGGGAAAAGGAGCGCTGCTTGATGCCGAAGAGGTGCTGGACTTTCTCTCAAAGCACAAAGGTTTTTTAGACGGGGTGGTGGTGTCGGGCGGAGAGCCTTGCCTGCAAAGCGATCTGCCGCTCTTCGTCCGGCGCATCAAGGATATGGGGTATCGCGTGAAGCTCGATACCAATGGCCTTTTGCCGGACGTTGTGGAAGAGATGCTGCCAGGAATCGACTATATCGCACTCGATTTAAAGGCACCGCCGGGAGAAATCTCCCGTGTGGTGTCTTTTGATTTAGACGATGCGCCTGTCTGGCGCAGCGCGGATTTGATCATGCAAAGCGGCGCGGATTACGAGTTTCGCACCACGTTTATGCCGCAACTGACCGGGGACGATATCACGGCCATTGCGCGGCGCGTACAAGGCGCAAAACGCTACGCGCTGCAGCAGTACCGCAAGGTGGAGGGGCGTATTTGCCCCGAGCCGCTCCATGCGGATGCAATCAAAAAAGCGGCCGAGGCCGCGTCAAAGTATGTACGGAACGTAATCGTGCGGGGGCTTTAATCCCCGAGATGGATGTCGATATCCAGCCCGCCGCCGTCTTCGCCGGCGGAAGGGGATATATCGGAGGACTGTGCACCGTAGCTTTCTTTGAGCTCATCCACCTTATCGAGCGCTTCGTCCACAATCGAAAAATGCCATACGCCGTATGCCGCGCCCGCGAGTATGATTGCCAGCGCAACAAGCGCGATGAACTTCACAAAGCCGGGGATGAGCTTTAAGATAATGCCCATGCCGATAAAGAAAAGCACGACGGCGGCAAGGATGATTACCCATGCGGGCAGCCTCATCGCATAGGCCTGCAATTCCTCTGTATTCACCGGCGCGCACGCAGCCAGTATTTCGATCGCAAATAACACGATCAGCAGCACCAGCAGAAATTTCTTCATACGGACATTATACCGAAGAGATTGTATATAGTAAAGAGTGAAATGGGCATTTTACGGTGGCGGGCACGCCTGCGCCGCCATAGTGGCATAGAACTTGAGGCAGCTTAGTAAAAACGTATGTGCGGAGGAGTTTATGGCGGGTAAAGTAACGGTTTTCGGCAGTTTCAACATGGACATCGCAGCGAGGTGCGCTCATCTTCCCGCAGCGGGCGAGACGGTGATAGGCAGCTCGTACACATTGGGGCCGGGAGGCAAGGGCTCTAATCAGGCCGTGGCGGCGCATCATGCGGGCGCGGATATATGCCTGATCACAAAAATCGGCGATGACGTATTTGGCCGTATTGCGCTGGATTTTTTTATTTCCGAGGGCATGGATACCGGCATGGTGATCGTGGATAAGGAATGGGATACGAACACCGCGCTGATTATGGTGGACGAGCATACCGGACAGAACCAGATTCTTGTGACGCCCGGCGCGTGCATGCATTTTACGGACGCGGATATGAAGCGCGCGGAGCCTGTGATCGCGGCCAGCGATATAATGCTGCTGCAGATGGAGGTAAACCTGGACATGAACTGGCGTGCGGTAGAGATTGCACACCGCAGCGGTGCCCGCGTGGTACTCAATACCGCACCCGCAGCACCGGTGCCGGATGGTGTACTGGAAAAGGTGGATATACTGACGCCCAACGAGGTGGAGGCCGGCGCGCTCACGGGTATTGAGGTTAAAACGCCGGGGGACGCGCGCCGCGCGGCGCAAACGCTGCAGGGCAAAAGCGCGGGCGAAGTGATTATCACGATGGGCGCCCAAGGCGCATATGTGCGAAGCGGCAGCCGCGAGATCATGCTGTCCCGGCACGAGGTTACCGCAGTGGACGCCACAGGCGCGGGCGACGCTTTCAACGGCGCGCTGGTAACGGCGCTGGCCGAGGGGATGGATATATTTGAGGCGGCGCGCTTTGCCAATGTGGCCGCCGCGATCTCGGTTACTAAAAGAGGCGCGGCGCGCTCAATGCCTGTGCGCAGCGAGATTGACGCGACGCTTGTCTGACGGGTATAGCCGTCCAAAGCCCGGGCGGCTTTTATACTGGGATATTTGCGCACGCACGGTCAAGTTTTTTCTTTGGCGCAGCGTTATGCTAACTTCCGGAGGAATCGTTGATGGAGCATTGGCAGAAGGTCATGGCGGTGCAGCATATGCAGGACTATATTGAGGAAAACTTGGGCGAGCCGATCACGATGAATGATCTCGCGCGCAAATCGGGCTATTCGCAATGGCACGCCGCGCGGATATTCAGGGAGATGACGGGTCAGGCTCCCTTCGATTACATCCGCGCGCGGCGGCTTTCCGAGGCGGCGGCAAGGCTGCATGACGGCGCGAAGGTGGTCGATGTGGCGCTGGATTTTGTGTTCGGCACGCATGAAGGGTTTACGCGCGCGTTCTCAAAGCAGTTCGGTATTGCACCCAAGGCCTTTGCGATACACAGGCCGCCGCTGAAACTCTTTCTGCCCGCGAATGCCCGCAGCTATTACCTTACAAAACAAAGAGGAGAGAAAGCGTTGGAAGAATTGAACACGGTGTTTGTGCAGGTTATGGAACGGCTGGAAAGGAAGCTCATACTAAAGCGCGGCATTAAAGCTGCTCATTACTTCGAGTACTGCGAGGAGGTGGGCTGCGAGGTCTGGGAGGTGCTCTCGGGTATCCGCGGCGCACTGTATGAACCTATCGGCATGTGGCTGCCGAAGAATATGGTGAAACCCGGCACGTCGGTATATGCGCAGGGCGTGGAGGTGCCGATGGACTTTGCGGGCGCAATACCGAAAGGGTACGAGATGATTACGCTGAATGCGTGCGCGATGATGGTGTTTCAGGGGCCGCCGTTTGAGGACGAAAAGTTTGAGGACGCGATCGGCAGCCTGTGGGAAGTAATGAAGCGCTACGACCCGAAGCTGTATGGCTTTGAATGGGCGGATGAAATGGGCCCGCGCTTTCAGCTCGCGCCCTTGGGTTACCGCGGCTACATCGAGGCGCGGCCCGTGCGGCAGATCGCCCAGCCGTAAACTTAAGAGCGGTAGGGAGAATGATGACAAAAGCCTCCCTCTGACGGGTGAACTTCGTTTAGGAGGTGGCACGGCGCCGGCGTGACGGAGGGAGAGATACAAGAAAAGAAAAAGCCCCTGCATCTGCAGGGGCTTGACTTAATAACTTTTAGTATTTGCCGAAACCGGCGTCATTCTGCAGCACCATATCCGCCTCTGTAGCGGAATACTCTGCTGCATGCGCGCTCGCGCCCTGCAGCTGGAACCTGCCAACCATATTTTTCAGGTATTCGGCCTGGGCGGAAAGCTCCTGCGCGGATGCCGCCGTTTCCTGCGCGACCGCCGAATTCATCTGGACGACCGCCGAAAGCTGGTCGATTCCCTTGCCCACCTCGTCTATGCCTTTTGCCTGGCCGTGCGATGCCTCCGCAATTTTTCCGGAAAGTTCGACAGTCCTTTCCACTTCGGTTACGATATCGAGCAGTGACTTTGCGGTTTCGTTGGCAATGATGGTACCTGCGTTGGTCTTCTTGATGGAATTCTCAATCAGCTCGGTTGTCTGCTTGGCCGCATTCGCGCTTTTTGCGGCAAGATTGCGCACCTCGTCCGCGACGACCGCAAACCCCTTGCCGTGTACGCCGGCTCTCGCAGCTTCCACCGCGGCGTTCAGAGAGAGTATGTTGGTCTGAAACGCGATATCGTCGATGACCTTGATGATATTCGAAATGTTTGCGGAGGACGTACTGATATCCTGCATCGCGGTTTGCAATGTGCACATCTTCTCATTGCCGCTCAGCGCGTATTCCTTCGCTTTGAGCGAAATTTCGTTCGCTTTTTCCGCGCCGTCTGCGTTGTGCGCAGTTTCGCCCGCAATAACGGACAGGGAAGCCGTAAGCTGCTCGAGTGCGCTGGCTTGCTCTGTAGCGCCCTGGGATATTTTTTGGCTCCCGGTTGAGAGCTGTTGAGTTCCCTGCGCGACTTCTTTCGCCGCAGCGTCAATATCCTGCAGAACACCTTTAAAAGAAGTTATACTCTCGTTGATAGATTGTTTCAGCGCGTTGAAATCCCCCATAAATGCTGTTTCAATACTCGTGTCCAGTATGCCGCCCGAAACCTTCTCCATGACGGAAGCGATCTCAAAGATATACCCCTTTAATGTTTCGATTGTGCTGTTGAGCGCGTCTTTGATAATTGCGAAGTCACCTGCGAAGTCGCCCGCCACGCCTACATTTAGGTTGCCTTTTGAGAGTTCGCCGAGGACTCTGGTGGATTCACCAATGGGCAAGATCATGGTGTCGAGCGTTGCGTTAATACCCTCGACGATGGTGCGGTACGCGCCCTGGTGTTTATCGGCATCCGCGCGCACTGAGAGCTGCCCGCCCGCGGCGGCATCAATCAGCATATTTGTATCATCCGTCAGCCTGCGTATTGATGCGAGTATCGTCCTGACGGCTTCGCGCATCTGCCCGACCTCGTCTTTATAGACTTTTCCTGTGATCTCGAAATCCGTATAACCTGCGGCAAGCTGTTTGATTCTTCCGGTAAGCCGTTTGACAGGTTTGCTGATGCCGCGTGATATTACGATGCCGATAAGGATAGCGAGCAAAAACACAGCGCCTACAGAATAAATTGTGATGGACAGCACATCGTCAGCCGTTTTATTGTTACTGTCGTTAATGGTAGACGCTTCGCGTGTAACTTCATATTCCAGGCTGTCGATACTTTGCAGTAATTGCATTTCAGCATCTCTTAAACTGCTACCGGTAGCCGAATCGCTGACAGGATTTCTGCTGGCTAATTCGTTGATGATATCTTGTTTTTCCCCCGCCTCAAATCTTTCTAAGGTCTGGTTCATTATGCTTTTATAATTTTCGAACG
>CAZLRM010000083.1:0-7094 GCA_964561895.1 uncultured Christensenellaceae bacterium
CATCGGATACGGCCTGCAAAGTTGCCGCGCCGAGGCACACCGCCGCGCCGATAAACGTAAGCGCCGATGCGGAAACCGGCTGAAGCGTCGTTAAGTACGCGGGATAAAGCCCCGCGAAAACGATGAGCGTCGGGAACAGATTGATACCGAAAAGATTGGTGATGAGCCACAGCTTCGGGCTTTTCTCGCGCAGCATGGTGTAACGCCAGTCCTGATGCGAAAGGCCTTTCCACCCTAGCGCCCAGTTGAGCGTGAGGCGGACGCCCCAGACCAAGAACACGGCGAGGTACACGACGCTGACGGTATCAAAGCGTCCCGCTGCGGCGGCGAAGCCAACGAAAAGCACAGGCGGCGCCACGCTCCAGTACGGGTCGTACAGGCTCGCGTTGCGCAAGGCAAGCCCCGTAAGCCATACGAGCAGCGTCGCCGCGATATCCGCGAGAAAGAACGCGAGCAGCGGCGGCGTAAACAGCCGGTATACCATCAGCCCGGCGAAAAATGCCGCAATATAGACGAGCAGCACGATGAGCAGAGAAGCCCCTTTGGACAGTTTCGACATGACACGCTCCCGATAAAAGAATGATGAATGCACAGATACAATACCATAAAAACAGCGGGACAGAAACCAAAAGCTTGAGTTTCGTGAAGCGAAAGTATGCATTGCTGATTATGATTGTATAAATAATATAAATATGATAATATATACCTGAAATTACAGTATATTTGCGGGGGCATGCATGATGGATAAACCCACACTGAAGGAATTCATACGGTATCGCAGCGGACGCTACGTGATGACTGAGGATGGCCGGTATTATACCATAAAGAATCATAAAATGTTATTTTTAATAGAAACGCTTATCATGATAATTTTTACGATATTTGTATTTCTGCCGCTGATCTTTGATTTTGCTTGGGGAATTAACATAGCAAAAGATGCTCTCGTTTTGGTATATATTATAGTCTATCTATGCAGATACTGGTTTTTCTATCGGTTTGCAAGGTTTCTCCCAGTTGAGCAGGATTCTGCGGAATATCAGGAAGTGATTGATAAACCTATAAAAAAACATTTATGGATCGTGAACATCATACTTGCTCTTTTGCTTGTGTTTATATATTCAACTAGCAGCTACAGTCTTGCATATCTTCGCAGCGTAAATGATACGCCTGCAGCGGAGTGCAGAATCGAAAGTGCGGAAATGGAGAAATGGGTCACCGTATCCACGGAAGATGATAACGGGAGCATCCGGCTGAATGAAAGACCGGGCGAAGCCGTAAAAATTTTGTTATTTTTATCGCGTACGCCTAAGACTCCTCAGCTTCTGCTGGACGGAGAATCCGTCGAGGCGGACGGTATAGATCGGTCCCAAAGCTTTTGGTTTGAAAGCGATTATTTCAGACAAACCGGCTACTATTCCATTGACGCAGAGGACATCCGCGACGGCTCCGTACTGACGCTTTTCTTAGGGGAGCGGCAGTACGAATGGACGTTTTCGATACCTTAACATAGGCTCATAAAAACAAGATTCTTCGGGCGCTTTACGCCCGGAACGACAAAAGAAGCTTTTGGGATACTCATATCGGGCCCTTGTCCGCGCTTGTGCGTCTGCATACCGCGGAGGCGTTCTTAAGATACCGCCCCGGCAGCGCAACGATTTCACCACATATATAAATCAACATCTGCCTTGGCGCGCTGCATGCCATTTAGGCGTTGTTGTTCGTGCCGCTCTGGCCCATCATCCTAAACAGGTCTTCGGGCTTCATATTCTTGCCCATATTGGCCATCATACGCATCATTGTCTGCATGTTGCGGAACTCCGCCTGCCTTTCGGGCGGCATGAAACCCGACATCGCTTCAAACATATCCTCCGGTTTCGACATGTTCATATGGCGCATGCGCTCCACGCGGCGCAGCATGCGGTCGAAGTTTTCCTGCATCTGCACGCTTTGCTGCAGGCTGCGCATAAGGCCTCCCGCGTCGCGGCCTGCATAGTTCTGCAGCACATTTAACAGCGCCTGCTGGCGCGAAAGGCGCGAGTAACCCGACAGCGGCGCGGCGCTGTGCGGTGGCCCGGAGGGCGGTACGCCTTTGTGGAAATCTTCCGCAAGCCCTGCCGCACCGCGCAGGCTGTGGATCGCCTCACGGTCGGACGCGGAAACGTAGGGCTCGATATCGCGCAGCAGGCTGAGTACGGCATCGCGATTAAGGCCGTCCTTGAGCGTCATCGCGAGAAGGAAACTGAGCTCGGGCGAGAACGCGGTATGCGCTAAAAGATCACGGCCGCTTGGTTCGCTGCGGGGCGGCACGGAGTATGGGCGCGGGCTGTTTTGGGCAGGCGCGGAGTATGGACGGGGGCCGCCTTGGGCTGATCCCGGACACGGGCGGGGGCCGAAAGGGAACATGGGCATGAAAACCTCCTTGATATGTACTGATACATACTATGCCGGAAAGCACCCCGTGTGAACAAACGCCCGTTCGGAGAATATATTATGAGCAGGAGGTGCGGTTATGGCAAAACGGGATTTGAGGCAGATGAAGAGCGACAGGCTAAAAAAAGAGGATATCGTGGAGGCCGCACGCAAGGCCAACATCGACGCGGACTTAGGGACGGTGAGCGACGATCAGGTTCATAGCGTGGAGGAAGCCGTTAAAAAGTATGAAAACAAATCCGAAAGTGAAATGATGGGCGACCTGGAGAAGATGATTGAGCAGGGGAGAAAGGACGGCACTTTCAATGACGAAATGCTGGATGCCTTCGTTAAAAACGTATCGCCTATGATGGACGCCACGCAGCGCAAGAAACTGGACAGTATCGCGCGGATGCTGCGCATGAACCGCGTGTGATGCGCGGATTTTCTTTTATGTTTTTTGCACGGGCGGCATATGGACAAGCCTTTGAACCCGAGGCGCAGCGGATTCATATAATGCAGTGTGCATTGGCATCTGTTATGGTATAATGCAGAAAGAATGCGGAAAGGATGGCTATATGGGAAGAACTGTGGTGCTGACCGGCGGGGGGACAGCCGGCCACGTGATGCCGAACCTTGCGATTATACCGAAGCTGACCGAAGTGGGCTTTTCGGTGGAATACATAGGAACCAAAGACGGCATGGAGAGAGAGATCATCGCGAATACGGGTTTGCCGTATCATATCATCAGCGCCGGGAAACTCCGGCGGTATCTCAGCTTTAAAAACATGACCGACATGATACGTGTGCTAAAGGGGATCTGCCAGGCCAGATCGATATTGAAAAGGATCAAACCCGCGGCGGTATTTTCAAAAGGCGGCTTCGTGGGCATGCCCGTGGTATTTGCCGCGTCGAAGCTGAAAATCCCCGTGGTACTGCATGAGTCCGACTTTACGCCAGGCCTTGCAAACCGGCTGTGCATACCGCACTCAGATAAGATCTGTGTCGCGTTCGAACCAACCTTAAAGCATGTTCCGGAGGGCAAGGGCGTGTATACCGGCCTGCCGGTGCGCGCAGCGCTGCTTCATGGCGACAGGGCAAAAGGCCTGGTGCTTTGCGGATTTAAAGGCGAAAAGCCTGTGCTGCTCATTATGGGCGGGAGCCTCGGCGCGAAGGCTGTCAACGACGCGCTGGACGAGGCGATGCCGCAGCTTGTCGAGCGCTTTGATGTCGCACATATCCGCGGCAGAAACAATATGCTGGATTGCTGCGAGGGCGGGGGGTATAAGCAGTTCAGCTTTGTGGACGCGGAGATGAGCGATCTTTACGCGGCGGCGGACATTATGATATCGCGCGCGGGCGCAACGGCGGTGTTTGAGATACTGGCATTGGGGATGCCAGCGCTGCTCATACCGCTCACCAAGGCATCGAGCCGCGGGGATCAGATACTCAATGCGGAGTACTTCCGCGATAAAGGTTTTTCGCTTGTATTGGAACAGGAAACGATGACGCCCGAAACGATACTCGGCGCTGTAAGCGAGCTGTACGCCCGGCGGGAGACATTGCGTGCTGCAATGAAGCGCGAGGCGTTCGAAGATGCCGCGCAGCGTGTGGCAGAGGTTATTGCGGATGCCCAAAGATAGTCTCGAACAGCTCGTCGGCAATTACCCGGGGCTGGCGGGAGATGAAAAGAAAGCGGCGCTTGAAAAGATACGCAGCTGCGAAAACGCAGAGCGCCGCGTCTACGGGATGATAGGCGGCGCGCAGCAGCGCTGCGCGCTGCGCGTTCTTGCCGACCTGTGCCGCTCTGAGACGAGCCGTGCGGCAGCCGCGCCGCTCGTCATCCGTAATGCGGACAAGCTGATTGGGCTGAGCGACGCCAAGGCAAGGAAGACGGCTTATGCGCTGATCGGGCTGTGCGCGCCCGATGAGTGCGCGGAGCAGCTTGCGGACGCGCTGAAGAACGAGCGCACGCAGTTTGCAAGGCCGTCCGTCATACTCGCGCTGGGCAACACCAAAGAGCCGCAGCGCTATCTGAAAAATTATATAATCGAGCCGGGCGACCCAAAACACATGGAGGAGGAACGTCAGGCGCTTAAAAAAGCGCTCGGCAAGGCTGCGGCGCCGCAGCATATCGGCAAACTGAGCTTGCCGAAAAGCTGTCTGCTCACATGGGCAAAGCGCGAGGCGCTGACCGCGGAGCTAATTGAGAAGGGGCTTAAGTTTGCAGATTCGCAGTACGAAGGCGCATTGCGCGTGACGGGCGATATATCCGGCTTGCGCTGCTATACGGATGCGCTGTATTTTGCTGCGAAGGAAGGCGATTACGAAGGCGCGGCAAAGACGCTGGACGGCATAGGCTGCCGGGGGCTGAGTTACAGAATCGAAGCGGGGGAGCTCAGCGCGGAGCGGCGCAAGGCCGCGATCCGCGAGGTATCGGCGGGCTTGGCTGAATACGGCTATATCGACAACCCGTCTGCGTACGCGTTCGAGCTGCGGCTTAAACAGGACGGCATGTATGCCGTGTTCCCCGATACGCGTTTTGACTACCGCAAGCAGTCGCTGCCCGCGAGTATCCACCCCGTCACGGCGGCCAGTATCGTGCGGCTCTGCAAGCCGTATATGAAGCAAGGAGCGGATGTACTCGATACGTTTTGCGGCAGTGCGACACTGCTGATCGAGCGCGCGAAGGCTATGCCCTCGGGGTCGCTTGTGGGCGTGGATATATCGCCGTACGCGATCCGCGCGGCGGTGACCAACCGCAAGGAAAGCGGCGTGAGGCTCGCGCTGATACAGGGGGACATACTGGGTTTCGGCGCGTCCGATTTCGACGAAGTCATCTCCAACATGCCCTTCGGACACCGCGTTTCGGACCATGCGAGCAACGTAAAGCTATACGCCGCGTTTGCGGACAAGCTGCTGACCCTGCTGCGCCCCGGCGGGTATGCGTTTTTATTCACGCAGGAGAAGAAGCTGCTGCGCGATACGGTGGGCATAAAAAATGGGCTGAGCATACGCGGCGAAGAGATGTTTGAATCCGGCGGCCTATGGCCGACGCTGTACATTGTGCAAAGGAGTTAGGCGTGAAAGATATCGTGACGCTGGGTGAGCTGCTCATCGATTTTACACCGTGCGGTATGCAGGGCGGGCAGCAGGTGTTTATGCAGAACCCGGGCGGAGCGGTCGCCAACGTCGTGGCTGCCGCGGCGGGCTTTGGTATGGACACGGCGTTTCTGGGCATGGTGGGCGACGATGTTTTCGGGCGATATCTCGCCGGGGTGCTGCAAAGCCGCGGCGTGGACGTAAGCGGGCTAAAATACTCCGCTGCCGTGCATACCACGCTTGCGTTTGTTCATTTGTTTGAAAGCGGCGACAGGGATTTCTCGTTCTACCGCAAGCCGGGCGCGGACATGATGTACAGTGCGGATGATCTTGATGAAGAGGCGGTGCGCAATGCGCGCGTGTTTCACTTCGGCTCTCTGTCGCTGACGGACGAGCCGGTGCGCAGCGCGACGATGAAGGCGCTCTCCGATGCAAAAGCCGCGGGTGTTACGGTAAGCTACGACCCGAATTACCGCGCGCCGCTCTGGGGCAGCGCGCAAGAGGCGAAGAAGTATATGCTGCTCGGAATGGAATATGCCGATATCATCAAGATATCCGACAACGAGGTGCAGTTTTTATACGGCGATATGGACATGGAGGCGGCTGCGAGGATGCTCGTTGCGCGCGGCGCGAAGCTGGTGTTTGTGACGCTGGGCAGCGAGGGCGCGGCGTTTGCGTGCGCGGCAGGCTCGGGGCGCGTGCTGGGTTTTCCCGCCAATGCGGTGGACACCACGGGTGCGGGCGACTGCTTCACGGCGGGCGTCTTAAGCGAATACATCAAGTGCGGCAAGGAAATGCCCTCGCTGGAAGATGCGGCGGGCTTCGCGAGGTTTGGGAATGCTGCGGCATCCATATGCGTGGAGAGGCGCGGCGGGATACCGTCGATGCCGGATATAGTGCAGGTGCAAGAAAGGCTGACGGCCGATAATTCCGATAGTGAGTTGCAAACAAGGTAGGGAGCAAAAAGCATGAAGAAATTAGTGATCCTTTTCGTAGTAACCATTCTAACCGCCGCCTTGTTCAGCGCATGCGATGGCAGCGCATCGCAGAGGGTAAAGCTTGATGAAGAACACAGCACGTTTTCAGATTTCATTATCGATAACGATCAGGTATATATTACGTGTATGTTAGCCATAGATAATTTAACCGGCGAAGAAATAAAAATCACGATTACCGCGGTTTCCATGAAAGATGTAACCAAGGGTCTTTTGCAGTCGCCGGAGCTGAAAGGTTTTAATGAGGACCTTGGTTCGGTTTTTTTGTTTTGCCAAAGGGGGAAACCTCGGTCAAGGTTGTGTTTGTCGGTCAATTCGCAGGCACAGAAACGAAGCAAGACAGGTTGATCCCTGACGACATCACATTTAAAATCATAGAATGAAAAGATTTGTGGATTTCTTCGGAATTGTTATAAGTACAGTGGGCTTCGTAAGCGAGACGGTGTCCGTATGCGATGAAGCTCATGCGGTATCCCTTCAAAGCCTGCGACGGAGATGAACACAAAGGCTGACGATATCGCGGTTGTTGCGCGCGCGGTGTTGACATTGCGGGGCGCAGCATTTAATATTGAGAAAATACGTTTATAT
>CAZLRM010000084.1:0-6979 GCA_964561895.1 uncultured Christensenellaceae bacterium
ACGCGGCGGGCGAAACCGAGGTGGTGCGCGGGCCGAACATCAAGCCTTTCCCTCAGGGAAAAGCGCTGGAGGATACCGTGGCCGGAGAGGTCCTATTAAAGATGGAGGACAATATCACGACCGACCACATCTCTCCCGCGGGCGCGAAGCTGCTGCCGTACCGCTCCAACATACCGTACCTTTCGGACTTCTGCCTCGCTCCGGTAGACCCGGAGTTTCCATCCCGGGCAAAGCAGAAGGGCGGCGGGTTCCTCGTTGCGGGTCATAACTACGGGCAGGGCTCCTCGCGGGAGCACGCGGCGCTGGTGCCGCTGTACCTTGGCATCCGCGGCGTCATCGCGAAGTCGTTTGCGCGTATCCACATGGCCAACCTGATTAACTCGGGGATCTTGCCGCTCGTGTTTGAGGACGAGGCGGTTTATGACAAGATCGAGCCGGGTGACGTGCTCGAAATATCAAACGCGCCGGGCAAGGTGGACGGTAAAATCTCATTTACGGCAGATAATAAAACCAAGGGGTTTTCATTCGCCGTGGTGCTCGATGTTTCAGAGCGCCTTAAGGCGGTTTTAAAGGACGGCGGGCTTTTGAATCATACGCGGAAGGGGAGTAATGGCTAAACCGCATCAGCTATGGCAGCTTTTCATCACGATGTTCAAGGTAGGCGCGCTCACGTTCGGCGGCGGCTACGCGATGGTGCCTCTGTTTAAGGATGAGTTTGTACGTAAGCGCGAGTGGATCACGGAGGAGGACATGGTGAACATGATTGCGCTTTCGCAGACCGTGCCGGGCGCGCTCGCGATCAACTGCGGAATTTTGATCGGCTATCGTTTAAAGAAGCTGCGCGGCGCTCTGGTTGCGATTACCGGTATTGTGCTGCCCTCGCTGATTGTGCTGACCGTGGTCACCTACCTCTATCAGGCCGTTGTGACGAACCCCGTCGTGGCGGGCGCGCTGCGCGGTATCCGCGCGGCGGTGGTGGCGCTGCTGATTTCAGCTTTCTTAAGTTTTATGAAACCGTTTTATAAAGACGGACTCGCGGTCGCGGCTTTCGCTGCGGCTTTTTTACTCTCGCTCGTTTTCGATATCAACAGCATCTATATCATACTCGGCGGCATCGTGTTCGGCATTATCGCCGGGTTATGGCGCATCAAAAAGCCCTCTCAAAAGGAGGGCGGACACTGATGGCGTATTTGCGCATTGCGTGGATTTTTTTCAAGATCGGGCTGTTCACGATCGGCGGCGGCTACGCGATGCTGCCGCTCATGCGTACCGAGCTCGTGGCGGCGGGGCTCATGTCTCAGGCGGAAGTGACCGACATGGTTGCGATATCGCAAATGACGCCCGGGCCTTTCGCGCTCAACGCGGCGACTTTTGCGGGTGTGAAGACGCTGGGGATATTCGGCGGCGTCGTTGCGACGTGCGCGGTCGTGCTGCCTTCGCTCATCATCACGACGCTGCTTGCAAGGTACTTCTTTAAGTTTGAGGATAACGTGATTGTGAAGCGCTCGCTGTGGGGGCTGCGCCCCGTCGTGACGGGGCTTATCGCTTCCGCCGCGCTCGCGATGGCGGTTCCGGTACTGCTCGGCGTGGGGACGTTTGCCGAAATCGACTGGGGCGGTTTCTTTAGCGCGCTTGATATCCCTTCGCTGGTTTTCGCAGTTGCTTCGGGCGTGGCCATTATGAAATTCAAAGTATCGCCCGTGCTTGTGATACTCATCGCGGGGGTACTGGGCGCGTTGCTGTTCGGCGTTGTCGGGCTGTAATAAAAGCGGACGGATGATACCCACCTAGGTGCTTTATCCGCCCCCTTCGCGGTTGCGGGCGGGCTAACCCATTCCGGGCACTTTGGAAACCCGCCCATTAAAGGGAGCTCACTGAATAATGGAATGGCTGTGGATAAAAAACTCTTCCTGGCTTGGCTGGTACTTTTTCTCCAGGCTTTTAAAACCCGCGTCAAAGCGCTCGGCTTCCTGTTCGTCTATCTCAAATACAGGGCTTTGACGGTAAATCCACCTTCTTCCGTCCAAGGCATCCGGTTTGAGTTCTTTTACCATCATTGCCGATGGATACGTCCCATTCTCAATACAGATATTGTACTTCTTACAGCTCTTGAAACCGCGGCTGACGTAATTATTCGGATTACCGAATATCACAATGACATCAAACCTAAGCGCGGCCGCTCGCTCAAAGGAATATTCCATGAGCTTTTTTCCGTACCCTTTTCTCTGATATTCCGGCAGGATGCAAACCGGGCCGAAAGTAAGTATATTTTTTTCTTGTCCGGATTCGTCGATCAGCTTCGTTTTCGTATACATGATATTGCCGATGATCTCGTTATCGACTTCAATCACAAAATCCAGCTCCGGCACAAAGTCTTTATGGGATCGCATCACATGAACCAAATAGTGTTCATTGCACCCCGGAATATATAAATTATAAAAAGCTTCCCGTGTGATTTCTTCTACTCTCTCATAGTCTGTCTCTGCTTCATTCCTGATGGTAACTGTTTTGTTCATTAAAAACCTCCGGTGATTTACAAAATCAATTATTAAGCCCTTTATTATGATGGCCTGTTTAATAAATTTGTGTTTATACACTATAATAAAATCAATAAATTTGTATTATACATAATTCGACATCGCATAGAAATCCCCTGTATTCTTTTTTGTCTCCTTTTTGCTCTTTGTGTGATAAGCGCTCAAACGAAAACGGGCGCAGGATTTAGCAAAGTGGGCGGTTGCTACCCACCGGGGCACTCTCTATCCGCCCCCTATACGGTTTGCGCCAGAGGATGGGCTTTAAAAATGTAACGTGAAAGGAAAGCTAAACGCAGCCAAATTTCTGTTCCTGATTCTCATCGCATGAACAGAAGTCCAGTGCCGATTTTGCTGATCGCCTCAAGCAGCGGATACCGCTTTTCCCCGGTGGGCTGGTACTCCATCAAACCAAGGCCGACCACATTAAATTCAGAATCGAGCGTACAAAGCAGGTTTTGCAGCGTTTGCATATGCAGGCCGTCAGCCACGGGAAGCGGAACGCATGGAAATTGCGCGGGTTCCAGCACATCCAGATCGACATGTATATACAGATTCCCGCCGCCTTTGGAGCGGATCACATCTAATACGGCTTTGGTGTGCTGCTCGATATCCGCAACGGGCAGTACAGGGATGGAGCGGCTTTCAATGTACGATTGCTCACCGGGATCAAGTTCGCGCGTTCCCATCAGAACCACCTGACCGGGCGATAATGTAGAGGGAAGGCTTTCAACGATTCTGTCGTCCCCGTCCCCCAGCAGTGTGCGCATCGGCATACCGTAGAAATACTGGCTGGGTGAAGAGAGAGGCGTATTCAAATCGCCATGTGCGTCAATCCATAACAGCGTCATATCGCCGTATATGCGGTTAAGATAGGCAATGGAGGGGATGTCCGCGTCGCAGCTGCCGCCCAGCGTGAATATGGTTCCCGGCGCTTCCTTTTGAATAAGATCGTGCGCCCGCCGCATCTGGCGGATGATGTTTGTGTATTCGAATATATTGCGAACCATAGCTCCGGTGTGTTCCGTATATACTTTGATTTCCTTGACAGGAACGTGATTTAAGTAAAGTTCTTTAAATTCTTTCGCCCCGTAATACGTGGATATATCCGGCCCGCCGCCCTGCCATTGCGGAAAAAGCAGATTTAAATGTTTTGCGCTCATATTTACCCCTGTTACTGTGAATATGCCGTATTTCGTTTCGTTTTTGATGATAAAAATAATAGCATGCTGCCGATGCTATTCAGGCTTGAAACATTATTGACGTAATCTTATTTCGACACGTATATATTAACTTCCTCTCTCAACTGCTGCCCTCTTTTTGCCACTTTTCTGTGACGGATGCAGATATAACGGTGTGTCGGTTTTCCGCAAAGCGGGCGCGTAAAACCATACGGTTAGCGCCTTTCATTATCATATAGGAGCATATCCGAAATCTTTACTTCCGGGTGACGGTATTTTACGCCTTCGGCCCTGCTCCAGTGATGAATTGCGTTCGACGGACACCACTCGTCACATGCGAAACACATTTCACATCTGTGCTGAAACAATGGCTTTCTATCTACCAGTTTAATATTATTTACAGGGCAGATTTTCACGCATGTACCGCACCCGGTGCAGTTTTCATCTATCATAATGCTCTTGTCCGTCAACGGAATCAGCTCAGCGTATTCCAGTTTACTGTTCAACGGTATTTTTGCTTTTTCTTCGAGGCCATTCATTACGGGCTTTTTCATCAGTTCAAAGAAAGGCGTCATGAGTATGAAAAACAGGTCTTTCGCCAATTTATATCTGGTGCCGCTTTTTTTCAGTATGCAATTGCAAATACCGTCAATCTTTTTTTTACTTTTTTGAATGATCACGCCGCTGTCTGTTTCAATAGGTACGGGTATATGCTCGTAATCCAAATTGTTCATCGGAAGCCTGACTGAATATGCCGATGACAGTTTCCCGCCGCATGTTCTGATCAAATGGCCGAGTTTTTTTAAGGACGGAAGCGCGTTGACACACTCGTACCCTCCGCATGTGCAAACCGCGAAAATATTCAGGGATTTTATGTTTGTTATTCTTTTGATAAAGCGCTCTACGATCAGCGGCATACCGATTGCGACTGCGAGATACGATGGAAAAACGATTCCGACGGTTTGCGAAGAAACATATATTTTTTCTGCATTCAAAACTCTTGGAATGGGTATTAGTTTTGCGTTTAACCTCTTTGCGATTTCCCTGCCTACAGCCAGTGTATTGCCTGTGCCGGAAAAATAATAAACTTCACAACTCATGGTTTACTTCCTTTTTGCATTATTTATGCTTTGGTTGCTCAGGGGATAAAAGGTTGCCCTGCGCATTATTGTATGATACACAATTCGACATCCCATAAAAATTTCCTTCCCTTTCCTTTGTCCCCTTTTCGCCCCCTTTCTGTGATATAATATTTCCATCTATTCAGGGGAGGCATATATGGGCGTAACGGTGGTATCGGGGCGCAGCGGCAGCGGAAAAAGCCGCTATGTGATGAATCATATTAAGGCGCTTATTGCCGACCCATTGACGCGCGTGCTCGTGATCGTGCCGGGGCAGCTCACGTTCGAGACCGAGAAGCACATCATGGAGGCCTGCGAAGTGCAGGGCATATTCGGCCTGCAGGTGATGAGCATACAGCGCCTTGCCATGAAGGTGATCGAAGACACCGGGGCGTGCGAGTTTATATCGGGGGCGGAGCGGGCGATGATCGCCTCACGCGCGCTGACCAAGATGGCGCAGCCGTTTCACGGTGCGGACACCCAGCCCGATTTTGAAGGCTGCGCTGCAGAGCTGATTGCGCGGCTCAAAAGCCACCGCCAGACGCCGCAGAGCCTGCGCGAAGCGGCAAAGCGCGTGCGCGACAGCGCTTTGGCCGGGAAGCTTATCGACAGCGCGGCGCTGCTGGAGAACTATGACGCGATCTGCCAAGGCCGCGTGGATTTTGCGGATATATACGCGGTGGCGGCGCAGCGCGCGAAAGAAGCGGATTTGCTGCGCGGCGCGCATATCGTGATCGACGGGCTGGACAGCACCACGCCTGCTGCGATGGCGTTCCTTGCCGCCGTTGTGGCGCTGGGTGCGGATACCGTCGCGGCGTTTCGGGGCGCAGGCGGGGGCGGCGATGACGAGCTGTTTTCGTCGGAATATGCCGATATGCTGCGCTTTATCGACGCGGCGAAGCAGGCCGGGCAGGAGGTAGCCGAGGTGCAGTGCGGGCTTCCCAATCGGCATGATAACGTAAAAGCGCTATCTTTTCTCGAAGCCAATCTCTATAAGTACCCGTATATGCAGTTTGAAGGCAGGCCGGAGGGTATTTCGCTCACCGAAGCGCAGACCGCGGAGGATGAAGCGGACGCGCTGTGCGCCGGGATTCTTGCGGAAGTCAGCGCGGGTGCGCGGTTTCGCGATATCGCCGTAACCGCCGGACGGCTGGATTCGTATCTGCCGCTACTTAAAGTAAAATTTAAGCTGTGCGGTATACCCTACTTCGCGGACGAGCGCCGCTCTCTCGCGGATAACATCTTCTACGACTTTTTGAACAGCGCGCTGTGTGCCGCCGCGGGCGATATGACCGCGGTTCCGGCATATATGCTGAGCATATTCTCGCCGCTGACGGACAATCAGCGCCGCGAGCTGGACTCCTATTGCAAAAAATATGGCTATCAGGGTTGGCACATGCTCTCGGGCTTTAAGCGCGGCACGGATGCGCAGCGCTTTGAGGCGATACGAAAGCAAGCCGCTGCGCCTCTGGCAGCGCTGGCGCAGGCGCTTTCCGGCTGCAGCGCGGCGGCCGCGGCGCGGGCGGTGAGCCAATTCTTAATCGGCTGCGCGGCGCAGAAGAAACTCGAAACGTTCTGCACATCGCTCGATTCTCCCGAAACGCGCGCCGAGCACGCCTACTTTACGCAGGTGTTTGAACGTACGGAGGAGATTATCTCTGCCGTGGCGCGCGCGTTTGGCGATGCGCCGATGAGCGCGCAGACGCTGTGCGGCCTCATCAAAACGGGTTGTACCGCAGCGAAGATCGCGGTGATACCGCCTACGACCGACGCGGTGGCGCTTTTTGATATCGCCACCGTAAGGCTGCCCGATATCGACGTGCTGTTTGCGCTGGGTGTGCAGGACGGCGTGTGGCCCGCGCGTGACGACGGGCCGGGTATACTCTGCGCGGCGGAGCGCGCCGCGCTGTTGGAAGCGGGCATTAACGTTGGCGTATACGACCTTTCCGCCGAGAAGCTCAAGGTTTATTCCGCGCTCGTCAAACCCAAGAAAAAGCTATATATCAGCTATAATACGCAGTCCGCACCCGCGGTGATCGTGGACCGCGTGCGGCGGCTGTTCCCTTGCCTGGAAACGGTCAAGGAAGCGCC
Source organism: uncultured Christensenellaceae bacterium (assembly GCA_964561895.1). Classification (GTDB taxonomy): domain Bacteria; phylum Bacillota; class Clostridia; order Christensenellales; family SZUA-584; genus JAEWCC01. The sequence continues at coordinate 6,928 of CAZLRM010000084.1, forward strand.
GCCCGCCGTGTCGCTTCGGGGTACGCGTGCGCGCGTGCTGGGCGAGTTGGCT
>CAZLRM010000085.1:0-3934 GCA_964561895.1 uncultured Christensenellaceae bacterium
GCTTTGCGCAGTACGGATATCCTCTTGTTTGGCTTCCTGTTTTAATTCCGGTTCTTCTTTTTTCTTTTTTGGTTCCTCCGCTTTTATTTCTTCCTGCGTTGGTTTTAAGGCAGCCTTTTGTTCAGATGCCTGTGCGGGTTCCACCGCTTCTCCGGTTTCAGGCTTTTTAGCGGGCTTTATTTGTTCCGTTGCCAATCTGACTTTTTCTTCTTCCGCCGCCTGCGCTTTCGCCTGCATCTCCGCCTCTTGCTGGGCCAACAGACGGTTTTCTTCTGCCTCCGCACGTGCAATCCGGATCAGTTCAGCTTCAATGCGTTTTAGCGTAGCCAGATGGTTCTGCACGCTGTTTTGCAGTTCCTCCATACGCACCACCGTGTCGGCAGACCGCGAAATCAGCTGCTTATTCATATCAATGATCTTCAGTTTACTCATTCCAACCCACTCCCTTTGACGCCATCAATAATATTCTTTGCTGCATTTGCCAGCCCCTGATCCGTAACGCCGATCAGCATGATTTCCGGTCTGCCGATCGCGTGGCCCACATTCCCAGGATCTTCTATTATCCTTGCTTCCGTGCCAAATCGGCTGCAAAGCTGCATGAAGCGTGCGATTGTACCTTCCGAAAGCCCTTTTTGCATGAGCAGCAGGCATACCTGCCCACGCTTGATTCCCTTCTCACAAGCGGCAGTGCCGGTCAGGGCGCGTCCGGCGCGATACGCGAGGCCAACATACGCCATGCTATTTGATTCCACGTCTGAGTATCACCCTTTTGATTGCATTATAAGACGCCTCGTCCAATCCCATGCCCAGCGTCCTGTCGAACGCCTTTGTCTTTTGCGCTTTGTCGAGACATGCTACATCCGGGCAGATGTACGCGCCGCGCCCATGCGCTTTGCCGGTTTCGTCAGGGATCAGCCCTTGCTCGGCCGCGACCACGCGAACAAGCTCTTTTTTAACGCGTCCCTCGCGGCAGGCGATGCACATTCGAACGGGGACTTTCTTTGTTTTCAATCAAAGCACCCTTTCCGACTATTCTTCCGTCTCATCCATGCCAAAATCTTCGTCAAAAAAACCGTCCTCAGAGACCGTATCCTCGTTTGTCGAATCATCGGTCTGATCCTTGAACAGTACCTGTTCTATCTGCGTCTGGCTCTTGATATCGATCTTCCATCCCGTAAGCTTTGCAGCCAATCTGGCGTTCTGGCCTTCGCGGCCTATCGCGAGGGAAAGCTGGTAATCGGGCACAATCACTTTCGCCGCTTTCTCGGTCTCGTTGATCTGCACCATGAGTACTTTCGCGGGGCGCAGTGAATTCGCGATAAACTCAATCGGATCGGGACTCCAGGGTATCACATCGATTTTTTCGTTGCCAATTTCGGATACGATACGGTCAATTCGGCTGCCTTTCTGGCCGACACAGGAACCCACTGGATCGACGTTCTCGTCATCAGAGCTTACGGCAATCTTGGTGCGAGAGCCCGCTTCGCGTGCAATGCTTTTGATATGCACGATGTTTTGCATAATTTCGGGCACTTCGATCTCAAACAAACGCTTTAAAAGACCCGGATGCGTTCTCGAAACCACAATCTGCGGTCCTTTGGTCGTCTTGCGCACTTCCATTACATAGACCCGTATATGGTCGTTAATGCTGTAGCGTTCTCCCGGGATGCATTCGCCCGCGGGCATCACACCCTCCGCGCCGTCCAATTCCAGCAGCACGCTGCCTTTGTCCACGCGATGGATTACCGCGGTGATAATCTCGCCTTCCCGCTCGATAAACTTTTCGAAAATCACTCCGCGCTCCGCTTCGCGCAGCCTGTGAACCACCACCTGCTTAGCTGTCTGCGCCGCAATACGCCCGAAAGTTCCGGGTGTTACCTCGATTTCAAGTACATCGCCCGGTTCATAAGCGACGTTAATCTTGCGTGCATCCTTTACCGATATCTCGCTGGCATCATCGATCACATCGTCCGCTACCGTTTTCTGTGCGAAAACCCTGAATGCGCCGCTGTCAGGGTCTACCTGCACCCTAACTTCCTGTGCGGCGCCATAGTTCTTTTTATATGCGGAAACAAGCGCGTTCTCAATCGCGTCAATCAGTACCTGCTTGTCAATTCCCTTTTCTTTTTCCAGCGCAGCGAGTGCGCTGATAAACTCAGTATTCATTCGCTTCCTCCCAAATTAAACATCCACATGAAGCCTGATAATCGCCGTGTCGGCAAAAAGAAATGTCTGTTCCTTCCCATCGATTTCAGCGGTAAAACCGGTTTTATCATATGCTTTGAACGTTCCGGTAAAATCCTTTTTTTTATCGACGGCACGGTATAACCTGATATCCACTTTCTTGCCGATGCTGCGCTCATAATCGCGTGGATTTTTGAGCGGTCGATCAAGCCCCGGCGAGGATACGCACAAATAATACGTCTCATCAATAGGGTCTTTTGCTTCAATCACGGGGTCAATCAAACGGCTTATTTTCTCACAGTCATCAAGGCCGATTCCCTCCGGTCTGTCGATATAGATGATAAGTTCCAAAGCGCCCGGTGTTTTGTTGATCTCGGTTCCAACATATTCGTAGCCGCTTTCAGTAATAATCGGCATCACCGCGGCTTCTACAGCCTGTTCGATTTTTTTAGAAATATGCCTGCACCTTCCTATATATATTTAATATTTATATTCGGGGTCTACAATTTAAAAGAGTGGGGGCTGACCCACTCTCACAACAAATCGATGACCTTATGAATTATATTACCACATCATCATTTAAAACGCAAGTATCATTGCAAGTAATTTCTTCTATATGCCACTCTTACAGCAGCAAAAGAATCTCAAACTGCGTATCGGCCTCCACTTCGCCCTGTACGTTTATTTGCCCCCGTGCAGGCGCCGCGGGTTTGCTCTTTTCCGGCATTGCAATCGCTTTTCACTCCGTATCTGCGCGATACCGCGTACTTTTCCTTCTTCAGGTTATATTCCAAAAGCTCCGGTATGTTCGGGGCGTCGTCTTCAGACGGCACTTTTCATCCATATTTTAAACTTTTTTGTTAGATTAACTCTATAACGGCCGCCATTGCGCCCGTGCGCCCCTTATCCCTACGATGTGAAAAAAACAGGTCTTTTTGTTCATACGTGCATAACCCACAGACCGTTATGTGCGGCGGCTCAATGCCGTTTCGTATCATATTCATAGCACAGGCAGCTGAAAGATCGATATAGTACCGCCCATTCTGATTCCGTACGGATGTCTCTCCGAATTCTTTCAGGAATACTGCGGCAACTTCCTGCCCCACTTCGTAATTGTCCACACCGATGCAAGGACCGACCGCGGCAATGATATCCCCCGCCGAGCACCCGAGCGCCTTCAGCGCATGTACTGCGTTTCCCGCAATGTGCTGCGACGCGCCCTTCCATCCCGCGTGGCAGACTGCCGCAGCCCGCCTTACGGGATCATAAAAAAACAACGGAACGCAGTCCGCATGAAACGATATGATCGGCAGCTCTGTTGTGTCCGTGAAAAGGCCATCGCATATGGCCGGTAAGTTTCCGCGCACGATGCCGCATCCCGCGTCCTTTCTTTCTGCGCGGTATACGGCTGCGCTGTGAGCGTAATGTATGGAAACGGCGTTTTGATAATCAAAACCTGCCGCCGCAGAAAAGCGCCGCATGTTCTCAATGAAATTCATTTCGTTTTCTTCGCGTTTGCGGCTGAAGTTGAGCGTATCATACGGTGGCGGGCTCACGCCGCCAATACGCGTTGAAAAGGCACACCGTATTTTGCCTGCTTGCTCAAAGGAAGGTATCGTCAGGTACTTCACGCCGCCTTTTTCCGCTAGCGTAAAACCATATTGCACGCCGCTTATTTTTCCGCCAATAATCTTTGCAGCTCCTTCATAAACGTATCCACGTCTTTAAATTCTTTATACACCGACGCAAA
>CAZLRM010000085.1:4034-6950 GCA_964561895.1 uncultured Christensenellaceae bacterium
ACCAGCAGCGGCAGGCTGTCAATCTTCTCATATGTGGTGAATCTCTTTTTACAGGACAGGCACTCTCTGCGGCGACGAATTGAGCTTCCTTCGTCCGTAGGCCTGGAATCGACAACCTTGCTTTCAGGAAATCCGCAATATACGCACTTCATACCCCACCCCCGCACAACCTTTAGGAGTATTATATCACACAAGTTTTAAAAAATACAAATTAATCCTGATAATTTGGTATACAGTTAATATCGATTTCGACGAGTATTACATCCTCGCCGATTTTTCGTATGTTGCGCCACGGGATCACCTGGTCGCGCTCCCCGCGGAACAAAAATGAAAACCGTGAAGGGCCGGGCACAACGATACCGCAGATCTTACCCGTGCACGGATCAACGATCAGGTCACAAATGAATCCAAGGCGCGCGCCGTCTTGAACATTAACCACTTCCTTCTGCCGCAGCTTGGAGAACCTTGTCATATTATCACCTCGCATTACTAGCATATGAATCGGTATAAAAAAAAGACCGCGCCATTTTTGCTGCGGTCTGCGGGTATTTTTATAAGCTTCTCTTTATGCTTTTGAGCGCGTTTTTCTCCAGCCGCGATACCTGAGCCTGACTGATACCGACTTCCTCGGATACCTCCATCTGCGTCTTTCCCTGATAGAAGCGCATCAATATGATCTTCTTTTCGCGCTCACCGAGTTTATCAATCGCTTCCTTTAGCGCGATGCCCTCCAGCCACACCTCATCTGCGCCGCTCTTATCCTGCAACTGATCCATTACGTATATCGCGTCCGCGCCGTCGTGGTAAACCGGTTCGTACAATGACACCGGATCCTGAATCGCGTCCAGCGCGAATACCACATCCTCCACGCTGATGTTCATCTCTTTGGCGATCATCTCTACATTAGGGTCGCTGCTGTTCTTTTTAGACAGCGTGTTGCGTATCTGCAGCGCCTTGTAAGCGACGTCGCGCAGCGAACGCGAAACCCGGATACTGTTGTTATCGCGCAGATACCGCCGCAATTCGCCGGTAATCATAGGCACGGCGTACGTGGAGAACCGCACGCCCAGCTCCGTATTAAAGTTGTCGATGGCTTTCATGAGGCCGATGCAGCCCACCTGAAACAGGTCGTCCATGTTCTCCCTGCGTCCTGTGAAACGTTGTATCACGCTGAGCACAAGGCGTAAATTGCATTTGATGAATTCTTCGCGGGCACCGGGTTCACCCGCCTTAACCTTCAGCATCAATTCGGTCATCTGCCTGGGTTTCATCACGGGAAGCTTGGATGTATCAACACCGCATATTTCAACCTTATTCGTCAGCATGTCATATCTCCTGAAAGCTTTGATATGACTATCTTTCCATGCGGTAAGGCTTTTATACGGCAGAAAAAAGGCCCGCCGGGGGCCAAAAAGCGTAAATTGTATCATTGCGTACACGTGAAATACGCGGGTAGCCCTGTTAAAAATAAAGCCCGGTTCTACACCGGGTAGTGACTGATACCTATACGGGAAATTTGCGGGCGTTCCGTTTATCTGTCTCTTGAAAGCAGGTACTGTGCCATGCTTCGAAGCACCTCTGCGCGGTCTTTAAAGCGCGATAAAGAATCCATAGCATCCTGTGTCTGTTGCTTGGCAATCTGCCGCGCACGTTCAAGGCCATAAACGTTGACGAAGGTTTGCTTGTCCTCTTTCTCATCCTTTCCGGGTGTTTTACCCAGCGTAGCGGCATCGCTTGTTACATCGAGTATATCGTCCACGATTTGAAAAACCAAACCGAGGCTCTGCCCGTAGGCGCTCAGTGCTTCCATGTCCGCTTCGCCCGCTTTCATGAGCGCCGCGCCGGAAAGCACTGCGCCGCGGATCAGCGCGGCTGTTTTTCGCTCGTGGATATAATAAAGTACCGCTTCGTTTTTGTCCTTGCCTTCAAATTCGATGTCGCCCGCCTGCCCCGCGATCATGCCGGAAGCGCCCGATGCGCGCGCGACGTTATCCATCGCTTTGAGCCCGCCGAGGCTGGGGTTGTTAAGCGCGAAGCGCGTCATTACCTCAAAAGCGCCGTTAAGCAGCGCATCACCCGCGAGTATCGCCATCGCCTCGCCGAACACCACATGGCATGTGGGTCTGCCGCGCCGCAGCACGTCGTCGTCCATTGCGGGAAGATCGTCGTGTATCAGCGAATAGGTATGGATCATCTCAATGGCGCATGCGAAATCCAGCACGTCTTCTGCTTCGCCGAACAACCGCGCCGACTCTATGCAAAGCCACGGGCGCAGCCTCTTGCCGCCTGCGGTCAAGCTGTAATTCATCGCATTTTTAAGCGTACCTTCTTCGCACAGCGTATCCAAAATTTCCGGCAGCCTTGCCTGCACGCGTAAAGCGGTTTGCTGCAGCGATTCCCCGACCGTACTCATTGCGATTCCTTCTCCCCGTTTTCGAGTATCTCAATCTTGGATTTATACTTCTCAAGGCGTTTGCCGAGTTCGTCCGCGAGCTTCATGCCCTCGGTATAAAGTTCCATGCTTTTTTCCAGCCCTTCTTCGCCCGAGCTTAAGCGCTCTGTAATCTGCCGAAGACGGGTTAAATCGCTTTCAAAATCCGCCATAGGCTATTCCTTTCCCGTGACCGTTATACGGCCATCGTAAAATTCGATCTCCATATCTCCCGCCGCCTGTTTCCGCGACGCTACCACGGCTCCCTTCGCATCGTATATGATCGCGTAGCCGCGTTTCAGCACGCCGCGCGGGTTCAGACTTTCAAGCGTTCCCGCATACTTTTCCACAGTCAGCGCATTTCTTTCCAGCAGCGCGCGTATTGCGCCTTTGATCATACCGCGCTCGGAGGCAATCTGCAATCGCTGCTGCTCCAGCCTGCGGGTTAATGGCGCGGCGCGCAGTGCGATCTGCCTTGCCGAAAG
>CAZLRM010000086.1:0-6922 GCA_964561895.1 uncultured Christensenellaceae bacterium
GTGAGGGAACTTTCGCGCAGCGGGTATGAACCCATCGTGTTTGATAACCTCTCCAAAGGCCACGCGCAAGCGGTAACGGGTGCGCCTCTGTTTAAAGGAGACCTGCTGGATAAAGACAGTTTGAAACGCTGCTTTACCCAGCATCCTGTGGAAGCAGTGATGCACTTTTCGGCTTTCAGCCTTGTGGGAGAGTCGATGAAGGAGCCTTATAAATACTACGAGAACAACGTATGCGGCAGTCTAAACCTGTTTAAGGCAGCGATGGATGCAGGTGTGACTAAATTCATATTCTCGTCTACAGCAGCGGTCTATGGCGAACCGCCCGTCGTGCCGATCCCTGAGGACTGTGAAAAGAATCCGCTTAACGTGTATGGACGCACCAAGCTTATGATTGAAGGCATGCTCAAGGATTTCTCGGATATTTACGGTATCCGCTACAAATCGCTGCGGTATTTTAATGTGGCGGGTGCGGATAAAGATGGCGATATCGGTGAGGACCATACGCCCGAAACACACCTGATCCCCATCATACTGCAGTATATTAACGGAAAGCGTGAAAAGCTTCAGGTATACGGAAGCGATTACGATACGCCCGACGGCACGTGCATACGCGATTATATCCATGTAACAGACCTTGCGGATGCGCATATACTTGCGCTGAAAGACCTCGAAGCGGGCGGTGGCAGCGACGTATACAACCTCGGCAGCCAACAGGGTTTTTCCGTGTTGGAGATCATCCGCGCTGCAGAGAAGGCCACAGGGAGAAAGATAGCGTATGAAGTCGCGCCGCGCAGGTCGGGAGACCCTGCAAGGCTCGTCGCCTCCTCGGAGAAGATCAAAAAAGCGCTGGACTGGAAACCTAAATTCGGTATCGACGGGATCATGGAAAGCGCGTGGAGGTTCCACAGCCAGCATCCCGACGGATACAGATAAATTTATGCTAAAACAATCGGAAAAAGTTACGATAATATAAATATCATAAATACGGCTTGACATGATGTTTGTCCTGCCGTTATAATACACGATAATAAAGGCCGTGAAGGAGAACAGTAACCGATAGCCCAGCCTCAAAGAGAGCCGCCGTTTTGGTGAAAGGCGGCAGGCGACGCGCGGTGAAACTCGCTCCCAAGCCGCTGTGCTGAAATCATCAGGCACAGACGTTCTGACCCGACGTTACACGGGGACGGGCATCATGTTGTGCCCTGTTAAGCTGGCGGTTTATTACCGCAAGCAGAGTGGTACCGCGAAGGTCTTTCGTCTCTGTATGACGAAAGGCTTTTTTATTTTCCGTCAGGGAATGCGATCGGTTCCTTGCGGGCGGGATGCGGCATGAGCAATCAAAAAGGAGGAAGAAGCCATGAAACAACTGAAGGTGTTTGACACCACGCTTCGGGACGGCGAACAGTCGCCGGGATGCAGCATGAATTTGCAGGAAAAAACAAAGGTGGCGCGCCAGCTTGAAAAGCTGGGCGTGGATGTGATCGAGGCGGGCTTCGCGATTGCCTCGCCGGGGGATTTTCTGTCCGTACAGACGATCGCCAAGGCAGTAAAAAACGCGACGGTGGCGAGCTTGTCACGCGCGCTCAAAACCGATATCGAGCGCGCCTACGAAGCCGTAAAGGGAGCCGTGAGCCCGAGAATCCATACGTTTATCGCAACATCACCCATCCACATGGAGTATAAGCTGAAAATGAAGCCGGAGGACGTATTGAGGCAGGCTGCCGACATGGTGGCTTATGCAAAATCGCTATGCTCCGATGTGGAATTTTCCGCGGAGGACGCTTCGAGAAGCGAGCCGGGATTTATGTACCGCGTATTTGAGGCGGTCATCAAGGCGGGTGCGACAGTGATCAACGTACCAGACACGGTGGGTTACGCGATGCCGGATGAGTTTTATGAGTTGATATGCAGCATTAAAAACAACGTTGCGGGCATCGAAAAGGTGGACTTGTCCGTGCACTGCCATAACGATTTGGGTTTGGCGGTTGCCAACTCGCTCGCGGCGGTGCGCGCGGGTGCGACGCAGGTGGAGTGTACGATCAACGGCATCGGCGAGCGCGCCGGTAACGCAGCGCTGGAGGAAGTCGTGATGGCGCTGGCCACGAGAAAAGATCTGTATGCCGTAACGACGAATATAGCAACAAACCAGATATACAACTCCTCGCGGCTGATATCCTCAATCACAGGCGTTACAGTACAGCCCAACAAGGCGGTTGTGGGCGCGAACGCTTTTGCGCACGAGGCAGGTATCCATCAGCACGGCATAATGGCGAACAAAAAAACGTACGAGATTATGACGCCTGAATCGGTAGGGCTGCCGGAAAACTCGATCGTACTGGGCAAGCATTCGGGGAAACACGCGTTTTCAGAGCGTCTGAAGGCAATGGGATATTCGCCGGACGAAGCGCAGATCACCGAGAGTTTTGAAAAGTTTAAGGAATTGGCAGACCGCAAAAAAGAAGTGACAGATACTGACTTGCGCGCGCTTGTCGAACTTGACAAAATGGAGATTCCGGGCGAATATGTATTGGATACCTTCGTTGTCAACAGCGGCAACAAAATGACCTCCACTGCGGTCATCAAGATGCAGCACGAAGGGGAAACGGTTGAACAGGCTTCAACAGGCGACGGCCCGGTGGACGCGGCATTCAACGCGATTGAGCGCTGCGTGGGAGAGAGTTTTAAGCTGGAAGACTACATTGTCCGCTCGGTGACAGGCGGAAAGGACGCACAGGGCGAAGTGGTTGTGAAGCTCAAAAACAATGGCAGCAGCGTACGCGGCCGCGGCCTCAGCACCGATATCGTGGAGGCGAGCATACGCGCGTATATCGACGCAATCAACCGGTATAAGTACGATAAAAGCGTGGGAGGCTGACACATGGGAATGACGATGACACAAAAAATACTCGCTAAAAAGGCCGGCCTTAACGAGGTTCATGCGGGACAGTTTATAGAAGCGTCCGTCGATCTCGCGCTGGGCAACGATGTGACTGCTCCGGTGGCGATCAGCGAATTCGAGAAGGCGGGATTCAAGGGGGTATTCGACCGCAATAAAATCGCGCTCGTGCCGGATCACTTTACGCCTAACAAAGATATCAAGGCGGCGCAGCAGTGCAAGCAGATGCGCGAGTTTGCCATGAAGCACGACATCACAAACTACTTTGAGGTGGGTGAGATGGGCATAGAGCACTGCCTGATCCCAGAGAAGGGGCTCGCGGTGCCGGGCGACGTAATCATAGGAGCGGACTCGCACACCTGCACATACGGGGCGCTGGGGGCGTTCTCGACGGGTGTAGGCAGCACGGACCTCGCCGCCGCGATGGCAACTGGCAAAGCCTGGTTCAAGGTGCCTTCGGCGATACAGTTTGTGCTTTCGGGCAAAAGACAAAAGTGGATATCGGGGAAGGATTTGATACTGCACATCATCGGCATGATCGGCGTGGACGGTGCGCTGTACCAGTCGATGGAGTTCGCGGGCGAGGGCGTCGCCGACCTGCCGATGGACGACCGTTTCACAGTCGCCAATATGGCGATTGAGGCGGGCGCGAAGAACGGTATATTTCCGGTGGATGAGCAGACGCTGGCGTATGTGAAGCAGCACTCGAGCCGGCCTTACGAAATATTTGCCGCCGATGCTGACGCGGAATACGAGCGCGTGATCAACATCGACATGAATGAGCTTCGCCCGACGGTTTCGTTCCCGCATCTGCCGGAGAACACCAAGACCATCGACGAGGTGGGCGATATTAAGATCGATCAGGTGGTGATCGGTTCGTGTACCAACGGGCGCATCAGCGACCTTAGAATCGCGGCGGATATACTGCGCGGCAAAAAGATCAGCAAGGGCGTACGTGTGATCGTACTGCCCGGAACGCAGGCAATCTGGCTGCAGGCCGTACGGGAAGGATTGGCGGAAGCATTCGTAGAAGCGGGCGCCGTATTTTCGACACCCACATGCGGACCGTGCCTCGGCGGGCATATGGGTATACTCGCCAGGGGCGAGCGCGCGGTGTCCACGACAAACCGTAACTTCGTGGGGCGCATGGGGCATATCGAATCCGAAGTGTACCTTGCGAGCCCGGCGGTGGCCGCCGCTTCGGCGCTGACAGGGCGCATTGAGGATCCTGAAAATATCATGAAGGGGGAGTAAGCGATGGGGAAAGCATATAAATACGGCAGCAATGTCGATACGGACGTTATCATTCCCGCGAGGTATCTCAATACCTTTGATTCAAGTGAGCTGGCATCGCACTGCATGGAGGATATCGACCCGCAGTTTGTAAAGACCGTAAAGCACGGAGATATCATCGTATCGGAAAACAACTTCGGCTGCGGCTCCTCGAGAGAGCACGCACCCATCGCGATTAAGGCTTCCGGCGTGCAATGCGTGATCGCGAACTCGTTTGCGCGCATCTTCTTCCGCAACGCCATCAACATCGGATTGCCGATACTTGAATGCCCCGAAGCGGTGAAAGGCATCGAAAGCGGGGATGAGCTTGAGGTCGATATCGATACGGGCGTAATTAAAAATGTTACGCGCGGTACGCAGTTTAAGGCCGAGCCTTTCCCACCGTTTATGCGCAGTATCATGGATGCGGGCGGGCTGATCGGTTATATTTCAGAAAAAGCATAAACATATAAAGGTTTTCAGCATGAGTAAAGAAATGACAGAAAAATTTGCGAAGTATATTGACCACACGCTGTTAAAGCCGGAAGCCACCCCGGAGCAGATCGATACGTTGTGCGATGAGGCAATAAAATATGGCTTTAAGAGCGTGTGTATCAGCCCCTGCCATATCGTACGCGCCGAAAAGAAGCTCGCGGGCAGCAATGTTGCAATAAGTGCAGTCGTGGGTTTCCCGCACGGTGCGGAAACCACCGGCACAAAGGCGTATGAAACCGCCGATGCGGTCTCTCTCGGCGCGAGTGAGATCGATATGGTGATCAATATCGGTGCAGCGAAAGCAGGGGATTGGGCGCTTGTGCGGCAGGATATCGAAGCGGTCGTCAAAGCGGCTGGGAAAGCGCTCGTCAAAGTGATCATTGAGGCGTGTCTGCTGACGGACGAGGAAAAAGTGAAAGCCTGTATCGCTGCAAAGAACGCGGGTGCTGCTTTTGTAAAAACATCCACGGGTTTTTCCACGGGCGGCGCGACGGTACAGGATGTTCGGCTGATGCGCAAAACAGTAGGCCCGGAAATGGGCGTCAAAGCCGCGGGCGGCATACGGGATTATAAAACCGCTGCCGCGATGGTCGAAGCGGGCGCGAACAGGCTGGGTACAAGCGCGGGCGTCAGTATCGTATCGGGTGTTTTAAACGGAGAATACAAGGATTATTAAGTGTTCAGGAGGTATCAGTATGCCGTATATCAACGTTACTGTAGCTCAGAAGCTGCTTCCGCAGCAGAAGGAACTGATCAAAGCCGAAATGGGCAGGCTCATATCGCTTATACCCACTAAAAGCGAGAGCGTCACGATGGTGCATATTGAGGATGGCTGCACGCTTTATAAAGGAGGCAAAATGCTTGAAAACGGCGCTTTTGTCGAAGTACGGCTGCTTGGAAAGTATCCGCAGCAAAACAAAGAAGCGTTAACCGAAGCGATGTTTCAATCGTTTGAAAAGCTGCTGGGCGTAAGCGCGGTCGATATGTATACAAATATCATAGAACTCGAAAGCTGGGGATATAACGGCAGCATGATATAAGGCATATTGACAATGGCACCGATGGCTGATATTCTAAGTAAAACGACAGGAGACTTTGATTCGCCGATGAAGAACCAGTAATTCCGATAATTGAATATACCTGAAGGTATAAACGGGGTTACTGTATGTTTATGAATATAGGATTTTTTATGCAATATTGATGTATTTGTCATATGGTAATCCTCTCTGAAAGGAGTGGATTTTTTGTTGCTTGAAATTAATGAGCTTACTAAGAGTTACGGGGACAGGCGGCTTATTTCGCTGAAGAAACTGTACCTGTACGCGGGCGACCATGTGGCGGTGACAGGAAGAAACGGCGCGGGCAAGACGACGCTGCTGCGACTGGTTGCCGGGGAGGAAACGCCCGATTTCGGGCGTATTAAACTACGCGGAAAAATCGCTGTGATACCGCAGCTTGGGCAACCGGACGACGAGGCGTACGACGAGCATATCGCGGCAAGGCTTGGCGTGGACTGCGATGCAGCTTACAGCGGCGGCGAACGAACTAAAGCGCTGATAGCGGCGGCGTTCGCAAAGCAGCCGGACATCTTGATTGCCGATGAACCCACAACAAACCTCGATATCGGCGGCATTACGGAACTGGAAAGTATGCTGTGTAAGTTTCAGGGCGCGATGCTGCTCGTATCCCACGACAGGGCGATGCTGGAGGCCGTGTGCACAAAAGTGCTGGAAATTGACAATGGAGTGTGTACGCTTTACAACTGCGGTTACCGCGAATACATGGCGCAAAAAACGCTCGAGCGCCAGACACAGCGATCAAAGTACGAGGCGTACACGGCAGAAAGAGACAGGCTGAGGCAGGTTGCGCGCGACAGGGTGCAGCAGTCGGCAGCGATCAGCAAGTTGCCCAAGCGCATGGGTAATTCCGAAGCGCGGCTGCATAAAATGGGTGGGCAGAAACAGAAGCAGAAGCTCGACCGTGCGGCGAAGGCGGCGGTCAGCCGTATGGAGCAGCTTGAGAAGGTGGATAAGCCGTGGGAGTATAAGCCGATATCATTTGATATCCAAACTGGCATGGTATACAGCCCGGTAATTGTAAGTCTGCGGGATGTAAACAAAACATACGGTAACAGGGCGGTGCTGAGAGGATGCAGCTTCGATGTGCCAAACGCAAAAAAAACCGCGTTGGTAGGGAAAAACGGTGCGGGCAAAACAACGCTGATGGAGATGATCGCAGGCCGGGAGGAGGGTGTGTCCG
>CAZLRM010000087.1:0-3114 GCA_964561895.1 uncultured Christensenellaceae bacterium
TCATTAAAAATTTATATGGGTATATAGAATGTAGCCAAGAAAGGGAAAAATTATGGGAGATTTTTGGACTACATTCTTTTATTTTATCGTAATGATCGCGATACTCGTCGCGGCGTATCTGACGACGAAGTATATTGCCGGAAAAGGCGTGCAGATGAAAAGCCGCAATATCCGGATGATCGACCGCATGATGATGGGCAAGGACAAACAGGTCGTGCTGATTGAAGTAGGAGACAGAAACTTGCTGATCGGAGTGACCAATCAGGCCATCAGCGTGCTGGGCGATATTGACGGGGGCAGCTTAAAAGTGAAAAGCGATCCGAAACCTCCGGTACCCAAAGGCCTATTTTCTCAGTTCAAAGATTTTGCCATTCGTATGAAGAATGCCCCGAGTGATCTTAATAAGGCGCGCATGGATGCAAAAAAAACTCATCAATCCGGTAAGATTCACGAGGATGATTTTCTGTCGCGCATGAACGAAGCGATACAAAAAAGGAACGGCCGCATGGACGACGGGGAGGAATTATGAAGAAAATACTCCTGATCGCGGCTGTCCTTGCGATGATCATACTGTTTAGCGGATGTTCGGCGATTACATCCGGCACGGATGAGGGCAGCGCCGCGGGGACTAGCCTTCCCGCAGACGACAACGCAAGCGCGCTTGATGAGCTGACCGGAAGCCGGTCGGATACGGTTAAGATTTTGCTGCTGATCACGGTGCTCGCGGTGCTGCCGTCCATTCTCATCATGCTGACGTGCTTCCCGCGCATCATCATTGTGCTGTCGTTGATCCGCAACGGCCTGGGCTTGCAGAACATGCCCCCAAATCAGGTGCTCGTCGGGCTCGCGCTTTTTCTGACTTTGTTCGTAATGTCGCCCGTAATCAGCGAGATCAACGAGACGGCTTATCAGCCTTACGTCGCAGAGCAGATCAGCGAGGAGGAAGCGCTGGAACAAGCGATGGTGCCCGTACGCGAGTTCATGCTGGAGCAGACATACGAAAAGGATCTTGAGTATTTCGTTTCCATATCGGACACCGCGGATCAGATTCAAGCGGTGGATGATATACCCGACACCGTGCTGATCCCCGCGTATATGGTGAGCGAGATTAAGCGCGGTTTCCAGATTGGGTTCTTCCTGTATATACCGTTTGTCGTGATCGACATGGTGGTGGCTAGCGTGTTGATGTCGATGGGTATGATGATGCTGCCGCCTACGGTGATATCGCTGCCTTTTAAGCTGCTGTTGTTCGTACTTGTGGACGGATGGATGCTCACGGTGAAGACGCTGATCGGCAGCTTCGGGTAACGCGCCTTTTTAAAGGATAATAGCTTTACAAAAAAATGCGCAAGGAAGGCGGAAAAATGGAGCAATCACAGGTTATCACCGTACTGCAGGATGCGATCACCACAATACTGACCGTAGCGGGCCCCATGCTGATCGTCGCGATGGTGGTCGGGCTCATCATCTCCATATTTCAGGCGACCACGCAGATCAACGAGCAGACGCTGGCATTCGTGCCCAAGATTGTCGCGATACTGCTGACGCTGCTGTTAAGCGCAGGCTTTATAATAACAACCTTGACGGAATTTACAACGAGAATGTTTGGCTACGTCAATACGATGATTAAGTGACGACAGGTGCGTATGGAAACGGTACTGGATAATATCAGTTTAAAACTGGATCTGTTTATACTCATGTTTATCCGGGTATCGGCACTGATTGTGTCTTCACCGATTTTCGGCAGGAAGACGCTGCCGAACATTCTAAAGATATGCCTGTGCCTTGTGCTGACTTATGTGATGTTTGCGGCGAGCGCATCCCAGCCGCAAATAGAGTACCGCAATTTTATCGAATTCATCGTACTGTGCATTAAGGAATTGCTGTTTGGACTGGTGATGGGATTTACACTGACGCTGTTTTTCTCCCTCGTGCAGATTTCGGGGCAGTACATCGATATGCAGATGGGCTTTGGTATGGTCAACGTGCTGGATCCGCACAGCAACCTCAACGTGCCCATCACCGGGGAATTGCTCAATATCGTGCTGCTGGTGACGTTTTTCGGCGCTAACGGGCATTTAAAGCTGATATACATCATCAACAGTACGTTTGGCAGCATTCCCGTAGGCACGGTTTCGCTGAACCCCGCAATCGGGCTGACCGCGCTGGAAGTGTTCATACTCGCGTTTCTGCTTTCGGTGGACGTGGCGCTGCCGCTTATCGCGTCGGGGTTGATGGGAGAGGTGGCGCTGGGGTTTATCACGCGGGCGGTGCCGCAGATCAACGTTTTCGTGGTCGGTATACCGCTTAAAGTGATACTGGGGTTTATGATGCTGCTGCTCGTGCTGCCTGTATATGTAGGTTTTACAGACGTGATATTTGACCGGATGTTCAGATCGATCAATACCATGATGCTGGGGCTCTCGGCGTGAGTGCGCAGTCGGCCGGAGAAAAAACAGAGAAAGCCACACCGAAACGAAAGCGCGAAGCCCGGGAAAGAGGGCAGATATTCAAGAGCGTAGAGGTGATATCCGCTTTTACGCTGCTCGCAATGTTCGGAGCGCTCTCTGTTTTCGGCAAAGACATGGCGGACGGTATCAAGGCCATGATGCGCACCTCCTTTACGGCGGATATACCGGAGATAGTGGACGGCAACGCCGCGACCCAGGTGCTCAGCAGCGCGGTACTCTCGTTTTTAAAGATTGTGGCGCCGATACTGATTGCGGCGTTTGCATGCGGGCTGGTCTTTAACCTGGTGCAGGTGGGGTTCAACTTCTCGACCAAGGCGATTATGCCCAAGCTTGAAAAGATCAGCATGGGGCAGGGATTTAAGCGAATTTTTTCAAAAAGAACGCTGATCGATCTGGTAAAATCCATTATCAAGATCGTACTGCTGGGTTGGGTGGCATACGGCGAATACCAGAACCGCATGAAGACGTTTGCGCCGTTGATGGGGCAGAACCTGGAGTATGCGATATCCGCGGCTATGGATATACTGCTTGCGGTGGCGTTTAAACTAGCATTAGCATTTGCGATATTTGCGCCGTTCGATTACATGTATCAGCGGTGGAAATACAATAAGGACCTCATGATGACCAAACAGGAGGTCCGCGA
>CAZLRM010000087.1:3214-4535 GCA_964561895.1 uncultured Christensenellaceae bacterium
GCGGTCGCTGAAATTCTGGCGTATGTGTACAAGCTGAAAAAAAAGGCGGGGAGATAAGCGTGAAAAAGATATCCGACATCATGATCGCGGTCATCATACTCGGCATCGTGCTGCTGATTATTATTCCGTTGCCCACATGGCTGATGGACTTTTTCCTCATCATCAATATCTCGTTGTCGCTGCTGATACTTTTAATCACTCTGTATACAAAGAGAACGCTTGATTTTTCAACGTACCCCACAATACTGCTGATTACCACGCTGTTCCGGCTTTCGCTCAATATCTCCTCCACAAGGCTGATACTAGGCAACGGCGGCGACGCGGGCAGCGTCATCCAGGCTTTCGGCCATTTCGTGGTGGGTGAAAACCTCATCGTGGGGCTCGTGATATTTTTGATCATCGTGGTCGTGCAATTCATCGTCATTACAAAAGGCGCGGAGCGCGTGGCCGAAGTTGCCGCGCGGTTCACATTGGACGCGATGCCGGGCAAGCAGATGGCGATTGACGCGGACTTAAGCTCCGGCCTTATCAACGAATCGCAGGCGAGGGAGCGCCGGTCGGATATTCAGAGCGAGGCAGATTTTTACGGCGCGATGGACGGCGCGTCCAAATTCGTCAAGGGCGACGCTATCGTGGGAATTATCATCACGCTCATCAATCTGATTGGCGGCATACTTGTGGGGCTGCTCAGCGGGGGTATGGACTTTAACGAAGTGATGAACGTATATTTGCTCGCGACGGTAGGCGACGGATTGTGCGCACAGATACCCGCGCTGCTCATCTCCACCGCGACGGGCATTATCGTGACGCGCGCGGCCACCAAGGACAGCTTTGGGCAGGATGTATCGCGCCAGATGCTCGGCCAGCCGCTCGTTTTTTACATACTCGGAGGCATGCTCGCGCTGATCAGCCTGATACCGGGGCTGCCCACTGTCCCGATACTGATCGTGGCGGCAGCGCTTCCGATATTCGGCTATTATAAATCGAAGAAAGCGAAGAAGAAGGAAGAGGAAGAACGTGTGGACGTTGCCGAAACGGCGGCGGCGGAGATACGCAAGCCTGAAAGCGTGACCTCGCTGCTGCACGTGGACCTCATCGAGATGGAATTCGGTTACGGGCTGATTTCTCTCGTGGATGCTTCACAGGGCGGCGACCTGTTGGATCGTATTGTGATGATACGGCGGCAGTGCGCGCTTGATATGGGTATTATCGTGCCAATCGTGCGCCTGCGCGACAATGTGCAGCTTGGTACCAAGCAGTATGTGATCAAGATCAAGGGGCTGGAGGTAGCCAGAGGCGACGTGATGCCGGACCATTATCT
>CAZLRM010000087.1:4635-6823 GCA_964561895.1 uncultured Christensenellaceae bacterium
GCGCGCGTGATTACGATCAGCCCGGATGTGGAAAAAGCGGTATCGTCGAGCATCCGCCAGACGGAACATGGCGCGCAGGCCGCGCTGGAGCCTACGCAGATCCAAAAGCTGCTGGGCAATATCAAAAAAGCGGTGGAAAGCGCGATAAGTCTTGGCATCACGCCTATGATGATCACATCCCCGCAGATACGGCGGCAGATCAAGAACTTATCTTCGCAGGTGTATCCCGACCTGATCGTGCTGTCATACAACGAACTGGAGCAGGATGTACAGATAACTTCCGATTGGGTGGTGAGCATATAGCATGTTTGTAAAAAGGTTCGTCGCAGCCGATATGCAGGAAGCGATACGCAGAATCAACAACGAGTTCGGGCCGGACGCGGTGATACTCGAAAACAAAATCGTACGCGAAAAAGGCATCGCCGGGCTGTTTAAAAAGAAGAAGATAGAGGTGGTGGCCGCATACGAGCCCAACCGCCCTCAGAACCCGGTGCCCAAAAAAGCGGAACCGGCCATGCCGTCATCGCCAGCTGCGCCCGCGCAAAAAAGTGTGCCGGCGGCTGACGGCGCGCATACGGATGTATTAAGCAGGCAGGTGCAGGAGCTGAAAAGTGTCATGCAGGACTTTTCGAACAAGATTCGTATTGCCAGTCATGAAACGCCGCTCAAATATTCGCCGGAGGTGCTCGAAATATTCAACAGTCTGATGGAGCGCGACGTGGAGGAGGATATCTGCCAGGAGGTTGCCGCGCAGACGCAGACCATTCAAGGCCGCCGCGAAGTGGACGCCAAAACCGTTGCGCAGCAGCTCATATTGAGCCGGCTGGGTGAACCGGCGCCGTTAAAAATTAAAAAGTTTGAGCAGAACGTGCTGCTTTTTGCGGGACCGACCGGTGCGGGCAAGACGACCACGCTCGCCAAGCTTGCGGGCAAGCTTAAATTTAAGGAACACCTGGATGTCGGTCTCATCAATACGGACACATACCGCGTGGGCGCGATGGAACATATCCGTATCTACTCTGAGATTATGGATATACCGCTGATTAACGCATACAACCCCGAAGAACTCAAGGAAGCGCTGCAGACGTTCTCGGATAAGGATGTGGTATTGATCGATACCGCCGGAAAAAGCGCGCGCGAAGCGGAGTATAAAAAGGAACTGCAACAGCTGATTGACGCGGCACATGCAAACGAGGTGTTTTTAGTACTCAGTGTCGTGACGGGCTGCAAGGCCTGCAGGGATATGATACGGCATTACGCCTTTATCGAAGACTACAAGCTCATCGTCACCAAGCTCGACGAGGTGGATGTATGGGGAAACGTGCTCAACATCGCCGATTTTTCGAAGAAGGGGCTTTCGTACGTGACCATGGGACAGAATGTGCCTGACGATATCCGCGAGGTCAACACACAAAAGCTGGCCGGCAACATGGTGGGGGACGAGGAGATGTGTTATGACTGATCAGGCGAGCGGACTGCGCGAACTGGCAGTGCAGCAGAGCTTAAAGCCGTCGCGCGTGATCACCGTGACGGGGGGCAAGGGCGGCGTGGGAAAATCCAGCGTCGCGCTCAATATCGCGATTTCGCTGAGCCGCAAGGGCCAACGTGTGCTGATTATCGATACGGATTTCGGCTTTTCCAATATCGACGTGATGCTGGGCGTCAAGACGCGCCACGACTTGCTCGATGTTGTGAGGCAGGATCTTGATATCCGCGATATCATTGAACAGGGACTTGAGGGCGTGCAGTTTATATCGGGCGGAAGCGGCGTGTACGAGCTGACGCAGCTGGGCGGCGGAGAACTCATGCGCATCGTGGACAACCTTAAAAACCTTGAGGATGTGGCCGATACGGTGATTTTTGATACGGGCGCAGGCGTTTCGGATAATATCTTGCGGCTTGTTTATGCAAGCCATGACACGCTGGTTGTCACCACACCCGAACCGACTGCCGTAGTGGACGCATACGCGCTGATCAAGATCATCGGCGAACAGGGAAAGAACGCAAGCATCCGCCTCATCATCAATAAAGCGGATAATGTGAGCGAAGCGGCATCGGTGATGGACTGTATCGCCCGTATCGCTGAAAAAAACGTGGATGTGCAGGTTGATAAGATGGGATGCATCATGCGCGACGTGAATATGCAAAAAGCGATTCGCATGCAGGTGCCGATACTTGTGAGCTTTCC
>CAZLRM010000088.1:0-6682 GCA_964561895.1 uncultured Christensenellaceae bacterium
TTTGCCACGCCGATGGCGTACGCCACCTCGATCTCGCAGCGCTCCGCCAGCCCCGCTGCCACGGTGTTTTTTGTGAGATGCCGCACTGCGTAAGCCGCGCTTCTGTCCACCTTGCTGGGGTCCTTGCCGGAGAAAGCACCGCCGCCGTGGCGCGCGTAGCCGCCGTAGGTGTCCACGATAATCTTGCGCCCCGTCAGGCCGGAATCTCCCGCCGGGCCGCCGACCACAAACCGTCCCGTGGGATTCACGAAATACTTGGTATTGTCGTCCAGCATATTCGCGGGTATCACCATGCGGATGACATGCTTTAATATATCGTCGTATATCCGGCTTTGCTGAGCTTCATCCGAGTGCTGCGTCGAAATCACCACCGTGTCCACGCGCACAGGAGTAAATCCATCGTATTCCACCGTCACCTGTGCTTTGCCGTCAGGCCTAAGATACGCCAATGTGCCATCCTTGCGCACATTAGCAAGGCGCTTCGTCAGCCGGTGAGCAAGCGTGATGGGCAGCGGCATGAGTTCGTCTGTCTCGCGGCACGCGAAGCCGAACATCATGCCCTGATCTCCCGCGCCCTGATCTTCCTTGTTAACGCCCATCGCGATATCGCCCGACTGCTCGTTGATGCTTGTAATGACGCCGCAGGTATCCGCGTCGAAGCCGAACTTGGCACGCGTAAAACCGATATCGCGCACGGTGTCGCGTACGATTTTTGGGATATCGACGTAGCATTCCGTCGTGATCTCGCCCATCACCAAAACCAGCCCCGTGCATACCGAGCATTCGCAAGCTACATGCGCCTTTTTATCGAACGTTAAAATCGCGTCCAGCACGCTGTCGCTGATCTGGTCGCATATTTTATCCGGATGCCCTTCCGTCACCGACTCTGATGTAAACAGCCTTCTCATGTTTTCTTATTATCTCCTTCATATTTCTAATAAAAAACCCCGCATATAGCGAGGCTTTGAGAAAATCTTCTTCACCTCATCTATCAGGAATTGGCACCTTGGTTTTCACCTGGTTGCCGGGCTTCATCGGGCCTGTCCCTCCGCCGCTCTTGATAAGGGTTTTTATCGACACTTATTATATCGGATTTTTACCCCGTTGCAAAGCCCTAAATCAACCAAATCAATACGCCGATGATGTAATTTCTGAAGAAAATCATTGAACCGCCGTTTTTATTCGGATATCAAACAGCCCTGCGACCATTCGTCCGTCGTAGGCAAAGGTATACCGCAGCAAGCGCAAATACCAGCAGATAACCCCAGAATAAAATCAAAAAATGTCGCCTTGCTTATTAATATTATTGTAAATGAAGGCCTGTTGAATTTGCAGCCTATGCTGATATAATATTTACAAACTTTCATGGAGTGGTTATGAAACAGGTATTAGGGTATCTGAGGCGCGCGGATGAAGATTACGGCATGATTGAGCCGGGCGAGACGATTGCCGTGGGGGTATCCGGCGGCAAGGACTCTATGGCGCTGCTTTTTGCGCTGCATCTGTACCGGTTCTTTTCAAAGAAGGCGTATAAAGTACACGCGTTCACTGTCGATCTCGGGTTTGAAAACTACGATATGGATGTCATCAGCAGTTATTGCAGTTCGCTTGAAATACCGCATACCGTAATCAAAACCAACATTGCGGGCATTGTTTTTGATACAAGAAAAGAAAGCAACCCATGCGCGCTGTGCTCCAAAATGCGCAAGGGCGCGCTGTTTGCCGAAATCACACGGCAGGGCATTGAAAAATGCGCGTTTGCGCACCACCGGGAAGACTGCCTCGAATCGTTTTTAATGAGCATGCTCTATGAAGGGCGGCTGCGCACGTTTATACCCGTAACGAATCTTACGCGCACGGGGGTCACGCTGATCCGTCCGCTGATATTGCTTCCGGAAAAAGAAGTAAAGGCCGCGGTAAGGCGCCATGCCATTCCCGTAGCAAAAAATCCGTGCCCGGCCTCCGGGCAGACCAAACGCGAAGAAACAAAAAAGCTGCTTGCACAAATCTGCACAAGCAACCCCCGCGCGCGGGAGCGCATGCTCACCGCGATTAAAAACGCGCCTCCTGATATTTTTATTAAGCCGAGGGCGTAGTTGTGGCTGCGTCCGTAGTTGTGGCTGCGTCCGTTGTTGCGGCTGCGTCCGTTGTTGCAGCTGCGTCCGCTGTTGCGGCTGCATCCTCGGGTGAGGGCGCAGGTGCCGGCATACCCGAAGGAAGCGTGATTTGAATTTCGGGCTGCTCGGCGGCTTTGGCGTAGTCGTTGTCCTTCACTTCAAACACGAGGCAGCATTTAATTGCGGTATCGCCCGCATTCTCGCGCTCGTATACGACACACTTAATATCATAAGTTTGGCTGTCCAGCGTAACCTTTGTACCGTTCATAAAATATTCGTCGGTCTGATCAAGGTTAAGCGCTGCGCCTTCCTCGGGCGTTAGCGTGACCACGAGCAGTATGTTGCCCTCGCCGGCCGTCACCTCGCCGGAGCTCGCGGCAATCTTGGTTTCAAAATCCTGGCTTACCGTATATTTGCCAATCTGCGTCTCAATCTCCTTCGCCGGAGCACATGCAGCAAGCGCAAGCACTGCGCAGATCAGTAGAAGCAGCAATATCTTTTTCATATCATTTCCTTTTTCTTAGTTTGTGCTCCAATATTATATATCAGGCCTTGCATGTACGCAACATTTTTCATTGCATCGTTGTCATTTTGTCAGGTTTGTGCAATAATTTTAAGATGATCAGCAAAGAAGAATTTGTTTCGCGCGCGCTTTCACTCGGTATTGACGACGTGCGTTTTGCAGCCGCGGCAGGCACACTTGCGTTCAGCAAAACCCGCCGCGTCGATATTCAATCGAAGCTGCCCGGCGCAACGTGTATTGTCGTGCTGTTTGCGGGTTACCTGCCTGCCAAAAAAGCACCCAAAGGATTCATGCCGCTTTCGGCATATTATATTGCGTCCAACACGTCGTATCACGCCGCAAAAGCGCTTTGCGCCTGGATGCGAGATTTGGGAGCCGACGCGCTGCACGATACGCAGCTGCCCGCCAGAGCCGCGGCGCTGCGCACGGGCGGGTTTATCGGTGACAACGGCTTTTACTATCACGATTATTTGGGCTCTTATGTATGCATTCAGACGATACTGACAAATTCATTCGCGCCGGAAGAATACGCTCCCGCTGAAAACCGCTGCGCGCACTGCGGCGCCTGCACCCGCGCATGCCCCTCGGCTGCCACAGCCGATTTATCGCGCTGCCTGCGCAAGCACATCAACAAAGAGATACCTGTTTTTTTACGCGGCGATATCTACCAGATACTCGGCTGCGAGAAGTGCCAAAGCAGCTGCCCCTTAAATCCGCCCAGAAGCAGCGAGGCGCAAACCTTCGCGCTTTGTGAGCTGCTTTCCGGAAAAGTGACGCGCGATGTGCGCGCGCTCGCGGGCAGCAACTTTGTGCGTCCCGGCAGGCTCATATCTCAAGCAGCGCTCTATGCCGCGGCGACGGGACAAAAACAATTGCTGCCGCAGCTTTTAACGCTGGCGCAAAACGCCGATGAGCCTGTGCGCGCGCATGCGCGCTGGGCGGCTGAAAAGCTGGGAGGGAGTATGCCATGATCCGTCTTAAAGCATATGCCAAGCTTAACCTCTCGCTCGACGTACGCGGCAGGCGCAGCGACGGCTATCACGAACTGGATACCATCATGCAGAGCATCAGCCTTTATGATATCGTAACCATACAGAAGTCGGATTCGCTGTATGTGCGCTTTGATACAACCGGCATCGACCCAAAGCACAATACCGCTTACGCCGCCGCGCAATATTTCTTCGCGCAGACCGGCATACCGAGCGGCGCGGACATTTCAATACAGAAGCGCATCCCCGCGATGTCCGGTATGGGCGGCGCAAGCGCCGACGCCGCCGCCGTGCTGACCGGGCTGAATGCACTGTATCACGCAAACCTGAGCGGCGATACGCTGCGCGCTATTGGCAAGCGCGTAGGCGCGGACGTACCCTTCGCGCTTTTGGGCGGCACAGCGCGCGCGCAGGGTATCGGCGAAGCACTCACACCGCTGCACCCCAAAAAGCTCTTTTCATACGTCATCATAAAACCTTTTGCCGGCGCGTCCACCGCGCAGGTCTTCGCGCGCTACGGCGCTTCGGAGCACGTCAGCATCGATACGGTGGAATACGCGCTTTTAAAGGGCGATAGCGATTTATTGCTTGCGTATGCAGGCAATGCCCTGGGGCTCGCCGCGTTCGCCCTCGCGCCGGATATGCTGCGCGCCGCAAACGCGCTGAGGGCGGCGGGCGCGCCCAAGGCATTGATGACCGGCTCGGGCAGCGCGATGTTCGCCCCTTTTGCATCTTATGACGAAGCGCAGCAGGCCGCGCAGCGCATTCACGGCGATTTTGAATATTGCGGCGTTCAAATCCCCACCCCGGCGGGCGTGGAGATCATGGAGGAAAACCCATGAGCCTTTTCGACGATACGCTAAAAACCGCGCTGACGGATGCGGGCATACCCGCAGACAAAGCGCTGATCACGCGATGCCATACGTACTACACCCATGTTGTGCGCGCAAACGAGCAGCTCAACTTAACGCGTATCACAGATGAGTCCCAAGCTGCAGTCCAGCACTTTGCCGACGCCATGCGGCTTGTGCGCTTCCTTGAACTGCCGCGGGGCTGCCGCGTGATCGACGCGGGCACGGGCGCGGGCTTTCCGGGCGTGCCCATAAAACTGCTGCGAAGCGATATCGATCTCACGCTGCTCGATGCTTCGGGTAAGAAAACGGACTTTGTGCGCAGTGCGCTGGAATCAATGGGCGTAGATGCGCATGTGCTTTGCGCGCGCGCCGAGGAACTCGCCCGCGGCGAGCTGCGCGAAAGCTTTGATCTGGTGCTGTCGCGCGCTGTCGCTTCGCTGCCCATACTGGCCGAGCTGTGCGTGCCGCTGCTGAAAACAGGCGGAACGCTGGCCGCATGGAAAGGCGAAAGCTTCACGCAAGAGCTTTCCGATGCGAAGAACGCACTTGCCGCGCTATGCTGTGATGTCGCCGCCGTATATCCCGTCGGGCAAGGTGCGCTGCTGATAATCCGTAAACAAAAACCGACGCCGGAGAAATACCCGCGCCGGTTTGCCAAAATCAAAAGCGATCCGCTCTAGCCTTCCTTTTTGATATTATACCGATATGTCCGATAGGTGCGGTAATGCTTGCCTCCCGCATGCTCCACGCTCAGGCGCGATTGCGTATTGGTTTCGTCAATGCAAGAAGCCTCGAAGAACTTCAGCTTTGTTTCCTGCCAGTCCTTATAACCTTCATAATACATCGCGTAATTCACGCCCATGTTGTGATAATTCCTGTCCACCATCTGCACGAGCGCGCGCGCACCGTTGATCCTGCGCTTGTACCAGAGGAACTTCGCCCAGCCCACCGGCATCAGCTTGCCTTTCATATGCTTTAACACCTGGTTATAGTCGGGCAGCGCAACCATAAAGCCAATCGGGACACCGCCCTTGCGCGCAATATAGCAATAATGGCCGTCATAAAACGGAAGAAGTCCTTTAAACTCGTCGATGACCGCCTCAAGCGAGGGCGTCACGAGGTAATCCCATTCCTCCGGCACGCTGTTATCGAGTATGCGCTTGATATCGCGCGCTTCGTTTTCAATATCCTTGGGGTTTAGTTTATCCACGCGGAAGCCGCCCTTTTTCTTAGCGTACTCTACGGCCGCCCGGTGTTTTTCGAGATCGAAATCATCCGGTTTAAACAGGTAGGCGAAATGGTCGTCGTTTTTGGAAAAGCCGTATTGCTCGACAAGCTTGGGGTAATATTCCTTGGTATACGCATTGAGCAGCACCGGCTGTCCTTCTCCCATCACAACAAAGCCTTTGCGGTCGTCCCCATTGGAGGGCGAAAGCGGGCCGATCACGGTATCCATGCCCTTCTCCTCCAGCCATTTCAGCGAGGTATCGAGCAGCGCGCGTGCAGCCTCTTCGTCGTCGATGCACTCAAACATCGAAAAGAAACCCTGCTTGAAGCCGCGCACGCGGTTCAGTTCCTCGTCGATGCCCACAAGCACGCGCCCCACGGGTTTTTTGCCCTTGTAGACCATGAAGAACGCCTGGTCGCCGTTTTCAAACAACGGGTTGCCCTTGCCCTTGAGCATCTTCTTCGTATCACCCTTTAGCGGCGCAACCCAATTCCCATCCTCTTTATAGAGCTTGAATTCAAGCTTGATAAACTTTTTAATTTGCCGCGATTTCTTTTTCAGCGTTCTGACTTCATACATACAATCCCACCCCGTCATCGCAAGTTGTCGGTACAGTTAACAGAAAGTATATTTATCATAATCAAATAATATGCGGAGTGCAACACCGAATAAAAAAATGCGACAACCTGTTTTTGGTAACCGTTCAACGCAGGTGTTTCTGCCATAGTTTTGCATGATACAAAAACTTAATTTGCATTTCTGCGCCGGGATTGCTAAAATGATGGGTAAAATAAAGCAAGCAAACGGCGGGGTTATGGGAAACATTCAAGAACAGATTATTGCGCTGAAAAAACAGAAAAACGCGGTTATACTCGCGCACTACTATCAGACGGGCGATATCCTCGATATCGCCGACATGGTGGGCGATTCTTACGCGCTCTCACAGCAGGCCAGGGATGCGCAGGCGGACA
>CAZLRM010000089.1:0-6669 GCA_964561895.1 uncultured Christensenellaceae bacterium
TCCATGCGGTACAGGCGGCAGTCAAAGCCAATCGACGAATGGAACCCGGCGGCCGCCTCATCGGTCTCGGCCGAGAAGCGCCCGCCCCACATCTTTTTGCTCATATCATTTCCTTTGCGCGTCCAGCAGCGCTTTCACTTTGATCGGCAGGCCGAACAGGTTGATGAAGCCTTCCGCGTCCTTCTGGTTGTACACCTCGTCGCGCCCGAACGTCACGAACGCCTCGCTGTAAAGCGAATACGGTGATTTCATGCCCGCAGAAACGCAGCGGCCCTTGTATAACTTGATGCGCACTGTACCCGTCACGGTCTGCTGCGTCGCATCCACAAACGCGGCCAAAGACTCGCGCAGCGGCGTGTACCATTGCCCATAGTATACCATTTCTGCGTATTTAACGGCAATGCCTTGCTTGTAGTGCAGCGTCTCACGGTCGAGCGTGATGCTCTCCAAAGCGCGGTGCGCCTCGAACAGTATCGCGCCTGCCGGGGTTTCGTACACCCCGCGCGATTTCATACCCACAAGCCGGTTCTCCACGATGTCGTCGATACCCACGCCATGCTTTGCGCCCAGCGCGTTCAGCGTTTCGATGAGTTCCACCGGCGGCAGCTTCTTGCCGTCCAATGACACAGGTACGCCCTTCTCAAAGTCCACCGTCACATACTCCGGTTCATCCGGCGCTTTCTCGGGCGGTGTGCAGATGAGATACAAATCATCCTGCGGCTCGTTCCACGGATCTTCCAAATCGGCACCCTCGTGGCTTAAATGCCACAGGTTCTTGTCCATGCTGTAAGGGCGCTTCTTGGATACCGGCAGCGGCAGGCCGCGTTTCTCCAGAAACGCGATTGCGTCCTCGCGCGAGCGGATATCCCATATGCGCCAAGGCGCGATGATCTTCATCTCGGGGGCAAGCGCCTTGATCGTAAGTTCGAAACGCACCTGATCGTTGCCCTTTCCCGTCGCACCGTGACATATCGCGTCGCAGCCTTCCTTCTTCGCGATATCGACGAGGTGCTTTGCGATCACCGGGCGCGCCATCGATGTACCGAGCAGGTACTTACCTTCGTATATCGCGCCGGCTTTTAGCGTCGGATAGATGAAGTCCGTGATGAACTCTTCCCTCATATCCTCTATGTAGAGCTTGCTTGCGCCGCTCTGCTTTGACCTCTCGTGCAGCGGAGCGAGTTCCTCGCCCTGCCCCACGTCCGCCGCCATCGCGATGACTTCACAGTCGTAGTTCTCTTTAAGCCACGGTATGATCACCGATGTATCAAGCCCGCCCGAATAAGCGAGCAGCACTTTTGTTTTAGCCATGTCAATAATACCTCCTGATTGATGTTAATAATTATACATTATCGTGTATATTTATGCAATACCTTTTATATCAGGCCTATGAAACTTTTATACTATAAATGCACGAGTACTTTACATCGTAACTTCCCATGTATCCTCAGGAGCGAGCCAGTCTTTGTATTTTTCTTCACCGCCCCTTTCTTTCCAGTCCGAATCGATGGTCAGCTTAGAGCTGATACCGCCTCTCGGGTTGCAGATCATTACGATACGGAGACGGTCGGGTGCATATACACGCATGAGATCGTCGTATATGATATTGACCAGCCGTTCATACGATACGACAATATCCCGCAGCTGATATGTATAGTGCTTTAACGATTTGAGCTCGATGATCTTGTCCTTTGGGTAGAAAGACAGATAGATTGTCGCAAAATCCGGCTGTTCCTGTACGCCGAGAAACGTGCATTCCGGTATTTTTATCTTGATCTCATACGCGCCTTTCGATGGATTCGGTATCGATTTTAATAAGCTCGAATCAATTTCTTTATATGTTTTAACGTTATCCATATTTATGCACCCCAAAAATCTGTTTGTTCATAGTTTACCAATACCTGCCGATATGTCAAGCGGCGCTTTCGGAAATAAAAAAACGGCGATGAACTCTGATCACTAAATCCAGACTTCATCGCCGTATTCAGAAGAAAGACTATCGTTTGTTGTTTGTCCAACGCTTAAATGCCTGCCTTAGTTCCTCCGCTTTTTCTTCGGGGCTGGTGGGGTTGCAGTGTGCCCAAGCCCCTGTTTCGCTCGAAGCATTATACTTGATTTGGTTTTCTGAACGCATCGGTGAAAAAAATTCAATATGGAAGTGCCATATATCGTTCATATTCCCCATGTTTACGGGTGCGTTATGCATGCACATCATATACGGAAACTTGAAGTTAAACAAATTGTCGAACATGCCGGTTACGTCGCGTACCGTAATCCCCAGATATTTTATTTCTTCATCCGTCATATCATCGATGGAAGGGACATGACGCTTGGAAAAAACATATACACCATAAGGATACTCTGTAAAGAAGGGAAGCACCACAATAAAATGAGGATTCTCAAAAATGATGCGTTTTTTAGCGTCTTGTTCCGCTTTGAGTGTCCGGCAAAACAGGCAAACGTAATTCTGCGCAAAATGTTCCGAAGCAGACTTTAATTCCAATTCCAGCTTTTTAGGCAGCACGCTATAGCCATAAATCTGCCCGTGCGGATGCGGCATCGTAACACCAACCGCCTCGCCGCGGTTCTCGAATATCATGATGTATTTGATCTTTTTATCCCGCTGTATATCAATAAACGCTTCGCGCCATGTACGGGCTAAAAACTCCATGTTCTCGTCGGACAGTTCGCACACCGTCTTGTTGTGCTCCGGCGAATAGAGAATGACTTCGCAGCGGCCATATGTGGGTTTTGTTTTTAACAGGTCTGTTTCTACGTCGTCTACAAGCGGGGGTGTTTGAGACAACGCGGGAAAATCGTTGGGATAGCGCAGCACGGTATAGCCTTCGTCCGGCACTTTTCCCGATCCCGGGCAGAAAGGACACCATTCTTTAGGCATGTCCGGCCTATCCTGCCGGTGAGTTGCAATAATCACCCAGTCGTCAATCAACGGATGGTAACGAAGTTCAGCCATGGGTACGCTCCTGAGCTGTCTTAACAGCCGCAATGCCTGAAGGCCTAAAGTTCAGTATATAGCAGCATTCGCTGCCAAATACGCCTTCCATTGTTTTTTTATAGTTTTCCACTTGTGCGTCCGGTACATATGCCTGTATTGTGCCCGCAAAACCTCCGCCATGCACGCGCCATGCGCCGCAACCATCCAGAAGCCGCTCGCTGACCGCAAGTGCAATGCCCACGGGCTGATCTTTAGGCACCCCGGTAACGGATACGTTCTGCAGATACTCCCATGATGAGCGCCCGCTTTTTCTGACAATCCGCAGAAATTGATCGAAATCTCCTTTTTTCAGCGCTGCGGCCATTTCCTGCGGCCGCCTGTTTTCCCTGAAGAAGTGAAGCGCGCGCAGCACGGCGCGGTCTCCGCAGTCAGTTCTGAACTCGCTGAGCCTTGCCATAAATTCCGTCTCATCGCAGAAACGCAGCCATTTCTGCCCCATACGCCGTGAAATATCCCCCATTTCCTGCGTGATGGCAGCGTATTCCTTCGTCAGGTTATCATGGCCTGCGCCCGTGTTTGTGATACAAAGAGCAAAACCGTGCGAACGCAGATCAAACGCGATGCTTTCGTATACTGGCTCTGCCGTATCCTTAAAATCAATATACGATACGCCGCCCAGCGCACACGCCATTTGATCCTGCAAGCCGCATGGTTTACCAAAAAACTCATTCTCGGCATATTGCCCGATTTTCGCCAGCTCAACCGCAGGTACTTGCCCATCGTTATATAAATAGCTTAATATCGCGCCGATGAGCACCTCAAATGAAGCGGATGAGGATAATCCCGAGCCCAGTAAAACGTCAGACGTGATATACGCTTTGAAACCCCCGAAATTGTATCCGTGATTTTTAAGTCCCGCTGTGACACCCCGAACTATTGCCGATGATTTTCCCGTCTCCTTTGGATCGGGTACAAGTGTATCCAAATCAACAGAAAAAAACGCATATCCCTCGGAGCAAATATCGATTCTTTGGTTGGGCTGTTTGCTTATAGCTGCAATGGTATCCAGATCGACAGCAGCTGTCAGCACACAGCCGTGCTGATGATCCGTATGGTTGCCGCCCAATTCACTGCGACCCGGCACAGAAATGAATGCTTCCGGCTGCCCGCCGAACTGTTTATTAAATTGATTGGATGAGCGCATAAAACGCTGCTGTTGATATCCAGCTCTGCCGCCATAAATATCGTCCATGCATAGAAGCATTCCCGGCATGTTGGTTACCTCCATAATTCCCGTTATTTCATGTTAATGCATTATTTCGATTTTCTCTATAAACAAAAATTGCATTTGCATGTATTATTGTTGTATTATATATAATATGGAGGGTTCATATGGGTATTAAGAGTGGTGCATTAAAGGATTCGTTTAAAACAGACCGCCGCGAAAGCACGGGGCTTGCGGTGCTCAATACCGGCAGGCAAAAATGTCAGCCGGGTCATTTCTGGGGCCCCGGTATGCGGGATCATTATCTCATACATGTGATTACCGCCGGAAAGGGAACATATCAGGTTCAGGGTAAAACGCTGCGGCTGCAAGCCGGGGATATATTTTTGATATATCCTGATACCGTGGTCTACTACGAAGCCGACCGCAGCGATCCATGGGAATATTACTGGGTAGGCTTTCAGGGCGGCGATGCGCCGTATCTTGTCGATTTGTGCGGTTTCAGGCGTGCCACGCTTGTATTGAATGCGGGTACGTCACTTACCTCACTGCGTGATGCGCTTACCGCGATCCATAACACGCGTGGAAGGGATATCGCGGACGACCTTCGAATGACCGGAGCGCTATACTTATTCTTAAGCCGGATGATCGCCCTGAACAGATCCGTCGAGCGTACCAACCGCAGGCCGCTTGAAAAAGCGGTTCGGTACATCTGCGATAATTTTTCCCGGCAGATCAGCGTACACCAAATCGCGGATTTCTCCGGTATCAGCCGCAGCCAGCTTTACCGCCTCTTTGTACAGCATCTCCATGTAACTCCTATTGAGTATCTGCTGGAAAAACGGATTTCAACCGCATGCACGCTTTTTAACCGATACCAGGTATCCGTCAGCGAGGCTGCGTATTCGGTCGGCTTTTCCGATCCCCTGTATTTTTCCCGTATGTTCAAAAAGCTTCGCGGTGTAAGCCCGAGTACATTTCGTGAAAAGTGCCAGTAAAAGCGGCCGTGCAGTTATATATTTTCAGCTGTGCTGATTCGCGTATGACAATACTGCGTTCGTTATTTCCTCGGATTTTTTGTCCACGCCCTGAAAATTCATATTGGGGATATAATATTTCTCCATTTCATCATGGGTTACTTTTGCACGGTTTAACGTATAAAGCGCCTCTTTAATTAGCACATCAAACTCCCGTTCATCAAAATCTGCCGTAACGCGGGTATCCATATATCGGTCCATACGAATCACTTCCTGTGGTTTTGAAACCATTTCAATATATTGATTGCTTGAAAACAGCGCAATTTTAAGCGCAGGGATAACGATGTGTTCTAATCGTTTGCCCGGCTCCATCGGGCAATAGTAATGCTCCGTGTCGTACCCTCTCATTACGGCCTCTTGGGACACCCGTGAAAGCATTTCCGATACTCCCGCGCCCCATTGGCTTTCTGCCACATATGAATAATAATCGCTGCCAATCAGCGTATCGATATAATGTACTATGCCGTTCGGTGTAATCGCACTTGCGAACATTTTCCTCACCTTGCCCAATTCTGCTCCCGCTTTATACTCGGGCATATGTTTTTTTACAATATGATCTGCTTCCGCGTATATACCCGCCCTGTCCATCACAGCATCGCACAGCGACAGAGCATCATCCATCAGGGATTTTGCCGCCAAGATATACCGATAAGCGGTTCTAAACAACCGTCCGACCTCCGCATTAATCCCTATGATCTCATCTTTAAACCGCTTAATACCTGTAATATCCCAAAATTCACCGAGGTTAATAATCTCATCAACTGCCCCCGGATTCACCGGATCGATCACGTGGGGGGTCGTACCATCAAGGAGCGCGATCTTCAGTGCGGGAATCGCAATGGCATCGAGCGATTCCGGGTCCGATGAGCAATGCATAAACTCAATTAATTGTCCTTCTTTGATTAAACGGTTTGCAATACAGCCCATAAAGGTAGACTTACCCACGCCCGGTCCTCCTTTAAGGCAGAATATGTGATTTGCTTCGTTTTGTGGCATAATATAATCGTAGTAAGAGAAAAAACCAACGCTTGTATTGTTCCCCGGAAACATGTGCCTGTGCGTCATTGCCATTATGCTCTCCTTAAAATAAAATTCTTCACTATACTATGACGAGCTAATGCCGTTCATACGCCTGCAGCAGCAACCGCGCTGTAATGCTACGTAAATAATTAAAAACTGGTTTTTGTGGTATATGAAAAAGCCGGCGGATTTTCGAGGTTCAGCCTGCTTAAAAAGCATGATGCTTGATTAGATACTGAAAAAGCCGTGCGGATCCCACATAGAAACATGCCTTTCTGCAAGGCCGCCCTTGAGAAAGGCAATCATAAAGATGGGTAATGCACATAAAAACCGCTGGCAAACGAAGTTTGTCAGCGGTCTGAGCCAGCGGGTTTCCCCGGCTATTAACTGCTGCTTTATGCGTTGAATTCGCTTTTTATTTGCTGTACCTC
>CAZLRM010000090.1:0-6553 GCA_964561895.1 uncultured Christensenellaceae bacterium
CCTTCCGTAATCAGCTTGGGCACCTGAAGATACGCCATCATCCAGCCGAAGCCGCCCGCAGCCGCGATCAGGCCGAACACAAGCGCAAGCGTTTTGATCGTATTAAAAATCATTTGGGGTATCTGCTTGATCTTCAAGTCTCTGTATACAAATACCGCGATGATAAAGGCATATAAACAGGCAAACGCGGATGATTCTGTGGCTGTGAATATGCCGCTCACGGTGCCTCCGACGATAATCACCGCAGTAAGCAGTGCAAGCAAAGCATCCTTTGAAATCTTCAGCGCTTCTTTTAACGGTACTTTCTCTCCCCTCGGAAAGTTGCGTTTCACGGCAAATATGAAGCAAATGACCATCAGCCCAATGCCCAGCAGTATACCGGGGATATATCCCGCGATGAGCAGCCTGCCGATGGAAACACCGCCGGCTGCCATAGCATAGATGATCAGGTTATGGCTGGGAGGAATCACGACGCCCTGGCATGCGCTCGTCACGGTCATCGCTACGGAGAAATCCCTTTCATAACCCGCTTTTGTCATCATATCGATCTCAATAACGCCCAACGAAGAAACGTCCGCAACCGCCGAACCCGAGATGCCTCCGAAGAACATGGAACCCAGTACGTTGACGTGGGCAAGGCCTCCTCTCCACCTTCCTACCAGCACGTTCGCAAACTTCGTGAGCCGCATGGAAAGACCGCCCGCGCTCATAATTTCCCCTGCCAATATGAAAAACGGTACCGCCATTAATGAGAAATTATCTACCGCCTTGGCCATTTGCTGCGCCATCGCCATCAGAGGAATGTCGGTATAGATCATCGTCACCGTTGTAGAAGCGGCAAGCGCAAATATCATCGGTACTTTAAAAATAATCAACAAGGCGAACACGCCCAATAATAGCGCAATTGCAATTGAAGGATCAAACATGTTCGTCATCTCCTTTCAATGTTTCGTCTTTTCCATTTAATATTTTTTCATGCCTCAGCCAATTCAGGTTGAACAGGTTCAACAGCGAAAAATATGTGATAAATATGCCGCTGATCGGTATCATCATATATTTCCAACTGGACGGCAGCTTCGTAGCGGGAAGCGTTGATGTGGTAGTTGAACTGATTAGCAGTATGCCAAAATATATCAGCGCAATACCAAACCCCGCAGTGAGTATGTAATTTAATTTGGATGCGCCCGTTTTGAGCCATTTGGGAAATTTATTATAAAAAATACCTACCGATATATGCATCGCTTTTTCAACGCCAATTGCCATAGCGATAAATGCCATCCATACCATCAGTAAGAGTGCAACTTCCTCTGACCATAGTATGCTGTGATTGGTAAATGTCCTCATGATTACCTGCGCGCTTACAACGATAACGGTAACCAGAAGTATGACTTTTGAAAATTCCAGGAACACGCGATAGAGAATATCAAAAACAAAAGTAACCGCTCTTAATACTTCTTTTATACCTTTTTTCAAAATTGTTCACCCCTTAATGTGTATTCCATACTGAGGCTTTGTGAAAGGAAAAACCAAATATGAAATGGGCTTTCGGATACAGGAGAGGCCATGCCCTCCTGTATCCGATCATAACTGCTTTGAGATCTCGCAATTAAGCTTATTCGGTAGCTTTAATATCGGCAATGATGCCCATATAATTGCTGCAGAACTGCTTGTACAGAGGCTGACAAGCCTCCTGGAATTTTGCCAGTTCTTCAGGCGAAAGTTCCGTAATGGTATTGCCGGCATCGCGTATGATCTTCTCGGAAGCAGCTTCCTGCTCTGTCCAAAGTTCACGCTGATAAAGCGCAGATTCCATGGCACATTCCTTGATGATCGCGATATCCTCGGCGGACAGCTTATTCGCGGTCACTTTCGA
Organism: uncultured Christensenellaceae bacterium; assembly: GCA_964561895.1. Classification (GTDB taxonomy): domain Bacteria; phylum Bacillota; class Clostridia; order Christensenellales; family SZUA-584; genus JAEWCC01. The sequence goes on from CAZLRM010000090.1 coordinate 1,874, forward strand.
CATCAATTGCGGTTCAGGCACGCGCGTATGCCCATCCAGCACATAGTACTTGGCAACCTCGTAGTGGGAAGTGGTCTGATAGCTGGGCCAGTTGTTCTCCGCGCCGTCAATTATACCAGTCTGAAGCGCGCCGTATACTTCACCATATGCCATCGGGGTCGGATTAGCACCAAGCGCCGTGACCATGCCCATCATCAGCGCAGACTCCTGAACGCGGATCTTAAGACCCGCAAGGTCCTCAAGCTTTTCGATAGGGCGAACGGAGTTGTAAAAGCTCCTTGAACCCGAACTATACCATGACAATCCGATGAATCCGGCATCGTCGAGCGAATTCAGGAAGTCCTGGCCGATTTTTCCGTCCAGCACCGCCCACATATGCGCTTCATCGCGATACAGGTAGGGCATCTGAAGTACGTTCAAAGAATCCGAAAATTCTGCAAGCGGCGACGCTGATACACGGCAAAAATCGATGCCACCGAATTGAAGCTGTTCAATAACGGATTTTTCATCCCCAAGTTGTGCGCCTGCGTATACTTCAATCTTGATTCTGCCGTAGGTTTTTTCAAAAACCAAATCGGCAAATTTCTTTGCAGCTACAGTTGTCGGATAGTCTTCCGGCTGGTTTTCCGCATAACGGAATATGAATTCCGGTTCTGCAGCCATCGAGGGTTCAGCCTCGACAGAAGCAGACGCCTCGACAGATTCCTTGGCGGGCGCGGCAACCGATGCTTCAGCAGTATCCTCTGTCTGCGCAGTTTGTCCGCATGCGGCCAAGGACAGCACGAACATAAAGGCAAACAGCACAGCAAGTACTTTTTTCATGATTCCTTCCTCCATATAAAAATATTTATTGGGGTGTATCCGAGATTAATTGTATATGCTCAATAATCCATATAGAATCAGCAGATTTTGATATTCGCAGTACATTTTTGATATCTTTTAGGCGCGCAGATTCAGAAACGATCCGCCGAACTATTTTCGGGATACAGCGAAGAGCGGTATTCGGACGGGCTGACGCCCACGATACGCTTGAAAGCTTTTGTGAAATGGCTGGAGTCCTTGTACCCTACCTTCTCGCCTATCGATTTAATACTGACAGTGGGATGCAACAGCAAATCCTTGGCGGCCTTGATTCTCATTTCCGTAAGATAGGTTACGAAATTCTTGTTAAAGCAGTTTTTAAACATTCGGGAAAAATGTGCGGTTGAATAATTCATCTCGCTGGCTACCTGCTGCATGAATATATCCCGCTTGAAATTTGCCCTCATGTATTCTTCGATTTCAAATTTAATCTGCATCATATGGGTTTTAAAATTGCCGGCTTCATAATCCATCACTTCGCTAACCAGGCGGACAGTGCTCTCGTAAATATCGTCGGCGCTAACTGTACTGCTGAATCCGCCATCCAATCGAAACCGGCTTTCGTATTCAACGCCCGATTCACTTTTCAAGCTCTCGAAAACGTGCCTGAGCATCTTTTGCGTCTTCTGTATCATAATACCGATTTCGAACTGGCGTGCGCAAAGCCCGTCAAGAAAGTTTCGTATAAAGCCGGCAACGGCGTTTCTCTCACCCGTGATAACCAACTGCGCCAGCTTCTCCGCTTCGTCGTCGCTTTGATTCCCATTGGCTGCTGTATTACACTGAAATACCGGCTTTTCTTCCGTACAGTTCTTAAGAGAAGTAAAAGCGCGAAAAAATGCGTCCTGCACGACATCCATTTTCTCAAACTGTTCACTTACAGTACAAATCAAGCGCTTATGTTGGTGAAACCAGGTTTGGCCACACAGCTCGCTCATCAGTTCGAAAACGTGAGATGCACAGTCTTTGTTAAAACAGGAAATGACCAGTATGTAGAGAGAATCATCATATTCATAGGAAAAGTGATGAATACCTGTTCTCCAGCACAAGCCGTTTACCGTGCCTCTAAGCCGCTCCGCGCTGATACCGTCAGGGCTGCGTAATATCGCAAAAACACCATTGCTGAAGGAGATCTCCATTAAGGAAAGCTGCTTGTATACCCATTCCGGGCGCAGATACCCCCCCATCACCGTAAGTACCAGCTGCTCTCCAAATTCTTTTGTCAATATCTCCATGCTTTTCTGACGCTGTTCATTGAGCTTTACCTCATCGCGATGCAGGTTGATCTTTTTCGTCATGCGGTTGAGCGCGCTAAATAGGTTTTGACTGCTGCAGGGCTTAAGCAGATATCCCGATGCGCCCAGATCCACCGCATCTTTCGCGTAATTAAATTCGCTGAACGCGGTGAGGAACATGATTTCACATCTTGGGAATTCACTTTTAATCTGGCGCGCCGCGGCAAGCCCGTCCATACCGGGCATTTGGATATCCATAAACACAATATCGGCGTGTAAAAAACGTGCAGCGTCGACTGCCTCCTGTCCGTTGGATACCGTTACAACGCGGCAATCGGGCAGTATCGCCTCGATAATATCTTTCATGCTGTCCAGTTCAATCTGCTCGTCATCGGCCAAAATAATATGATACATTCGTTTTCGCCCCGTTCTTGATTCTATTATTCTTTGCCCGCTTTGTCCGGCAGAGTAATGCGCACTGCGGTACCTAGCCCTACCTTGCTGAAGATAACGAACTCGCTCTCAGGGTACATCAGCTTCAAACGGACTTTTACGTTCCCAAGGCCGATACCCGAAAGGTGTCCTATATAATCGCTGTTTTCGCTGGTAAGCACGCTTAAAACTTCAGGGCTAATGCCCATTCCATTGTCCACTACTTTGATCATAATCTTATCTAACTTTTTTAGTATGCTGATGCGAATCTGCCCTCCCTGCGGCTTTGGGGTAAGGCCATGTATAACGGAGTTCTCCACAATAGGCTGCAGTACAAAAGGGGGTACTTTTATTGAATCAGTATCGACGCGGCAGTATATTGAAAACCCCATCCGGATACCGAATCGTTCATGCTGGACATAGATATAATCGTTGATGATATTTAGTTCGCGCGTGAGAGAAACGCTTTTATTATCCGTTTCCAAGTTGTACCGAAAAAGATTTGAAAGCCTCAGTATCAGTTCTTCTGTTCTCTCTGCATTCTCAACCGACGCCATTCGCGATATCGTGTTAAGCGTATTGAACAAAAAATGCGGATTGATCTGGCTTTGAAGCATGGACATCTGCATGTCCTTAAATTCTTTTTCCGTATTGATACGGATGATCTCTTCAGAAGCCGGTTTTCCAGTTCATTATTCTGTTGAAGTGTATTGATCAGCTGCGCGGTGGAATGTTTCATCTTATTGAACACACTCACAAGCTCCCCGATCTCATCCCGGTTCTGCACTTCAATGTCGGGCACATCCAAACCGTTTTCCGCGATTGTCTTGGACGAGTGCGAAAGCGCAAGTAACGGCTTAATGATATGGTTCATCGTGATCCAATTGAGCATAAATGCAATACCGATTACAAAAACGCCCAGTGAAATTGCAATTACGGGAAGGACGGTGAACACAGCCGCAATTCTTGCATAGCTCTTGTTTCCTTGATTGAGCGTTTCCTGCATAAGCTGCTTTAAGTACATTTTGATGTAGTCGCCGACTGTAAGTGTTTTATAATATTCCGTGATGTACTGCATACCTGCGGCCTCATCCACTTGCAGAAGTTCGTTGCATCTTTGTATATAGCTGTGACATGATGTTTTAATAGCCTGTATGAGCAGATAACGCTGTATCCCGATTTTTTGGTAGGAACTATTGAGCTTATCAAGGTCGTTGTTCAGAATTTGTATTTGCGAAATGTATTCTTCTTCGTATTCTGCTTTTGTTGACTCGTCATCTTTATTTTCTTCGTAATTAATAAATGCAAGATTTAATCTGTCAAAATCGTTTTGCACCGCATTTACCGCATAGCTGTCCCCCAGTATCACATTAAAGTCTGACAAGTATCGATTGGTCATGATGATATTAAACAGCGTCACGATAAGAACCATTATGGACACGATGGTGACAAAACCCATCATTTTTTTTCTGACGGAAAGAGAAAGCCAACTGTTCAGCAACTTTCTTGTTATTGGGGTCTTCTTTTGCAACAATAGATCATCCCTTTGCATATATAATATTTACATTTATTCATAATTATTATGGTGTATTAAATATTATATTTGTGTTATCTTTACTTGTCAAATTATGAGGCGGCTGGTTCCCTTTGTATTTTTTGATATAATCCATTTATTCAATAGTTTAAAATTATATTAATGTTGGCTATGAAAAACGGAGTATTAAATATCTATGCAAATCCACATTGCAGTTTCCATTGAAAAAATAGTTCCGGCATTATTTTCAATCAACATACAAATGCACCTATTATAAAAAATCAAGATAAAGATTACAGAATATTTACCCTTTGAAAAGATAAACGGTATGCATAGAATTAAGCCTGATAAATACTTCTGCAAGTCCAACAGAAACAAGATAATGGTTACCATAGCCTTGATGGCTCCATATAAATATTTCTTGTCCAAAAACATTAATTGAAGCGTTTTGTGCAATTTTATAATCCAATTTGTGCAGACATTAAGTATTATGATCAACCTGCTGATTTGCGGTGGTTGCGATTGGCAATCATATCATGTATAATACATCCGCAAACACTAAGGGGAGGCTGTCATGAGCAACAAAATGCCGATGGTCGCGCTTCGGGATGTCATCGT
>CAZLRM010000091.1:0-5050 GCA_964561895.1 uncultured Christensenellaceae bacterium
CTATGCCATAAAAATAAGCCCACTCTTACGGTGGGCTTATTTTTATGGCGGAGAAGGTGGGATTCGAACCCACGTGCCGGTTCCCCGACAAACGCATTTCGAGTGCGCCCCGTTATGACCACTTCGATACTTCTCCACTCACGTGTCATTCCGATACGATCTGCCGAAAAATCCGGCTTTTCGTTTCGGGTTTTCATTATAATGCATTTAAACTGTGAGTTCAAGCATAGGAACAGTTTTTTTTACTCGCAAATATGAAATACCTTACATTGCGTTCTCTTGTGATGCTTGCCAAAACTTTGGGCGGTGATATAATTAATGCTGATCAAAGCGGACCTGATTACCACCCATAATTACGGGAGGATTATCCATGAAAAAAGCCGCGTGGTTTCTCGTTTGTTTAAGCTTAATGCTTGCACTTTGCGCCTGCACTCCCGCGCCCGCTCCGGGAGGCACAGCCGCGCCGCCGACCTCCACAACCGCATCAGCTGCCGCCGCGGATGTGTCAGCTGCCGTCACGGTAACCTCGATGCCGGTTGTTTCGGCAGTATCCACCCCGGAAGCTTCGGCTTCCGCTGTGCCGACGCCTACACCGGTGCCGGAGAGCCCTAAGATGTACTCAAGCTATGCGCACTTAGTATCATTTGATCCGGATACCGGCATCGCGGATTTCGATTACTTTGATATCCTTAAAGGGGATGACGCGGTGGCATATCTTGTGGAGCACGACGGTTATTCCGAAGCTGAAGCGCAATCTCTCGTAGCGGACTATGCCGATTCGGAATTTGTCGAGAAGAACACGAACAGCCAGCTGCGCGCGATTGACCTCGACGAAGTTTCCTTAAGCCTGATGTATCAGCCAAGCGGCAATCAGGTAGAAGGAGCGGAGCCCGTCCCCTCTACCGTGTCTGATTTCCGCGCGATATTCGAGCTTGATTCTTCGCTGCTTCTCGATTCGTTTTTCTATTATATCCACGTGGAAAACGGGCATGTGTCACTCGTCGAGCAGGTTTACTGGGCATAAATGCGATTTAATATGGAGGGCTTAAGCTAGCCTTCGTTTCATTATGCGTTCAACGGTTTTTCGTAGATGCGGTACGTCTTGCAGTGCTGCATTCCGAGCCGTTTGAGCGCGTTTTTGATATGCAGATTGTCCTCGAGTATGTAGTTGGCTTCCATGCGCACGCGCTTTTTTTTAAGCTTCTGATACAGTTGGATATACATCAGCGCATCAAGTGCTTTGCCTTGCCAGTCCGGATGCACCGCAAGGCCGAACAACCGGTAGTCCCGCAGCTTTTTGACACCCAGCAGTAGCCGTGCCCAGCCCACTGGCAGCATGCGTCCTTTGATGCAGCGAAGCAGTATGTTGATATCCGGAAAGCCAAGGCAGTAACCCACCGGCTTGCCCTCATATTCCACCATCCATACCGCGTCAGGATCCACGATCAGTTTCAGCTTAGCCAGCATATCCTCCATCACGGGCAGCTCGAGAGGTACATAGCCCCAGTTATCCGCAAGGGCGGTATTGGATATCTCCCATATCGCGCGCGCGTCCTCTTTCATACGGTTCATATCCAGCGGGCGGATCGTGATACCGGGATAGCGCGCTAAAAATCGGTCGGTAAAGCCGTCAAACCGTTCGGGCAGCGTATAGCCCTTTTCAATATCCGCCTCGTATACCAGCAGGTCCTTAGCCTTGCCATAGCCCGATCCGGTGAAAAAATCGTGGTAATATTCCGGATTCCACGGAGACATATACACAGGAGTGGTGCCGTAACCCATATACACAAAACCCCAGTTCTCCGCAACGGGATGAATCGGCCCGCGGATTGTATCCATGCCCCGCTCGCGCAGCCAGCTTTCGGCAGCGTCGTTAAGCAGTTTTGCCGCCTGCGCGTCGTCGATGCATTCGAACGCACCGAAAAAGCCCATACGTACGGCATAATATTTGTTAAAAGTGAAATCGATATATGCAATCGTTCGCCCAATGGGCTTTCCCTCGTCGTCTATCGCCAGAAACAGCTCAAAGTCGGAGTTGCTCAATATCGGATTGTTCTTACCCGTGTACGCCTTGTTCTCATCCATCCAGATGGGCGGCACATAGCAGGGATTACCCCCGTGGATGGTTTTCGGTACGTGCACAAAAGCTCTCATCTGTTTTCTGTTTCTAACCGCAATTACCTTCACCGATTTTTACCCTCACCATTTTTCCTGTTGATCGCAGTATAGCAAAAGCGATAGGAAAACACAAATGAAGCCACAGATTCAAAATTAGTATTTCATCGCAATTGACATAACGCTTTGCCAGCCATCCGAAACGGGAATTGTCTGCTTATTTTCGTCTTTGTTTCGCGCGGATCTTTTTGCAGCTTCCCGCGTACGGGCACGAAGCGCAGCCTCCGCAGCCCTTGCCCTGCCGGCGAATATACCATACCGCCAAAACCAGCAGCACGGCAATCGCTGCGATAAGAATGTAATCAAACCACTGCAGCATACCCGCCTCCTTATACGAAAATACTGCCGATTTGAAACACGGCAAACGCGGCCACCCATGCCACTGCGGTCTGGTACAGCGCAACACCCAGCGCCGACCAGGCGCTTCGCATCTCGCGTTTCACCGTTGCGATGGCTGCGACACACGGCGAATAGATGAGTGTAAATACAAGGAATGAAAGCGCCGCAAGCGGCGTAAACAACTGAGCAAGCGCCGCGGGCAGCCCTGCGGCGCTTACGCTCGAAAGCACGGCAAATGTGCTGATTACCGCTTCCTTCGCCACAAACCCTGTAATCAGCGAAGTGGAAGCGCGCCAGTCGCTAAAACCCAATGGCGCAAATACAGGCGCGATAAGCTGCCCGATCCCGGCGAGTATGCTGTCAGCGCTATCCGCAACCACGTTAAAACGCCAATCAAATGTCTGGAAGAACCAGATAATCAGCGTGGCGATAAATATCACGGTAAACGCGCGCGTCACAAAGTCCTTCGCCTTGTCCCAGAGCAGCCGGAGCACTGTCTTTAAATTGGGCATGCGGTAATTGGGCAGTTCCATGATAAAAGGCACCGGATTGCCGCGGTATGCCGTCTTTTTTAGCACAAGGCCGCTCAATACGCCCAGCAGCATACCGGTCACATAAAGGGATATCATAACGAGCGCGCGGTGATGCGGGAAAAACGCCATTGTAAACATGCCGTATATCGGCAGCTTGGCGCTGCAGCTCATGAAGGGCGTCAGCAGCATCGTCATCTTCCGATCGCGCTCGCTGGGGAGCGTGCGCGCGGCCATGAGCGCGGGCACGCTGCACCCGAACCCGATCAGCATCGGTACAAAGCTGCGCCCCGAAAGCCCGATTTTACGCAGCAGCTTGTCCATCACAAACGCAACGCGCGCCATATACCCGCTGTCTTCCAGCAGCGAAAGAAACAGGAACAGTACCACGATCGTGGGAACAAACGAGAGCACGCTGCCCACGCCCGCGAAGATGCCGTCCACGACGAGCGATATCATCACCGGGTTGAAGCCGCCCACGGTCAGCGCGCTGCGCGTGGCTTCGCTGAGCGCATCGAGCCCCCTCGCCAGCAAATCGCTTAATAAACTGCCTATTACGCCAAAAGTCAGCCAGAATATAAGCCCCATCATCAACAGAAATACCGGAATTGCGAGATACTTATGCGTCAGTACGCTGTCGATTCGGACGCTGCGGGCGTGCTGCTTGTTCTCTTTGGGTTTAACGACCGTCATACTGCACAGCTTTTCAATGAAGCTGTAGCGCATATCGGCAATCGCGGCTTTGCGATCCGTTTTAAGAGCATCCTCCATCTCTTTGATGCTGCTGTCAATCGAGCTTATTTCCTGCGCGGAAAGCTGCAATGCTTCAATCATAGGCGCATCGCCCTCCACCACCTTCGTGGCGGCAAACCGCGCAGATACTTTGATGCGCTCCGCATGGTCTTCGATCAGATGCGCCACCGCATGTACTGTGCGGTGCGTCGCACCCGTGCAGAAATCCTGCCGTTTGGGCCGCTGCCGCACGGCGGCAGTTTTGATCGTCACTTCAATCAACTCGCTGACGCCGTCGTTCTTGCTCGCAGAGATGGGAATCACCGGCACACCCAGCTCCTCCTGCATAGCTTTTACCTTAATCGTACCGCCGCTCTCGCGCACCTCGTCCATCATATTGAGCGCAATGACCATGGGCACGCCCATTTCAAGAAGTTGTATGCTTAAATATAAATTGCGCTCGATATTCGTCGCGTCCACAATATTAATAATACCGTCCGGATGCTGCTTGGTGATAAAGTCGCGCGTGATCATCTCTTCGCTCGTATAGGGCGAAAGCGAATATATCCCCGGCAGATCGACGACGGTTGCGTCCTTATGCCCGCGGATGACGCCGTCCTTTTTCTCTACGGTGACACCCGGGAAGTTTCCCACGTGTTGACTCATACCCGTCAGTTGATTGAACAGCGTCGTCTTTCCGCAATTCTGATTCCCCACCAATGCAATGACCATGCTTTTACCCCTCAATTTCAATGTTCTTCGCATCGCTGCGGCGCAGCGTCAGCTCATACCCGCGAAGCGTAAGTTCCATTGGGTCCCCCATCGGCGCAACCTTGCGCACCATCACGCTGGTTCCGGGCGTTAACCCCATATCCAGCAACCGGTCGCGCAGCGCGCCGCTGCCGCGAACCGCAGCAATCGCGGCACTGCCTCCGACGGGAAGTTCATCCAGCGTACGGAGCATTCCGTGACGGTGCTGATGCATTTGACCATGTTGTGACATATCGTTCACCCCCCCGCTAAAAGTTCGCCTCGGCTAACTATATTATATCATCACTTTTTGTTTTTTCAACATGTTTTTTAACAGTACGGTGGCTTTGTGCGTACTGAAAAACGCATGTTTTAATCTCAGTAACAGAACATGCCCATGCAACATAGGATACTAAAGTATAAAAGAAAAGGAGAAAAAACCATGTCTTTTGAAGATAATATTGCAAATAATGATTGCCTTATTGACGAACTCGGTACTCATTTAGACGAAGTTGTTACGATTT
>CAZLRM010000091.1:5150-6521 GCA_964561895.1 uncultured Christensenellaceae bacterium
AATGATTGCCTTATTGACGAACTCGGTACTCATTTAGACGAAGTTGTTACGATTTGTACAGAAGGATGTTGCTTTACTGGTTTATTGGTTGCAGTAGACAGCCATCTCGTAAAACTGATCACCCGGTGTCAGCATGGTTGCCCATGTCCTAATCTTTTTGGCAAGACTACCCTGATTCCCGTACGAGAGATCGAAGCAGTTACGTTCTGTAATACAAGTTCTTGAAGATACATATGCTAAAAGTTGTACTGCTATAAAAGAAACTTAATATTTTGCGGTATTATACGGTAATACCGATGATACTGCATTGATTGAGGTTTAAACCGTGCGCACGGCTTTTTCAGCACAAGCCAGGTTCCGCAGCCGCATCCTTACTGGACGCGATGACGCCATGCAACGGTTTATTTCGTTTCGGTCGTAATATGATCAGGAAATGTCATTATCAGATTATTCTTTATGATTATTATCTCATGCTGTATATACTTGCTTATCAAGATATGATTCGTTTCTTGGAACCAAAAAAAATCATTATTAATAGTATAAATTATAAAACACTAATCGAAAGGAGTCTATTGCTATGGATGGCCATGTGATCGATAGGCAATGCTTATTAGAGGCGTTATGCAAGAATATAGACGAAGTGGTATCTATCTGCACAGAATCGTGCGTTTTTACAGGGTTGTTGTGCAGCGTGGACTGTGATTGCGTCAGGCTGGTAACCAGGCAATGCACAGGCTGCCCCGGTAACAGCTTTTTTGGCAAGGTAACAATAATCCCGATATGTCAGATAAACGCGTTTACCTTGTGCAATACGAGTTTCTAACAGGTTCCGTAATACAGAATCGATCTTACTTATGAAGAAGATCCTGTTGGTTGCTGCTGCTTGCTGTACTTGGGTTGCCATGTAAGAGTACAAAATATACACGAAATAATAACACCGTTACAGGCCGATATATGAGAGTATAGCTCTGATATTTCAGCGGGTGACGGTGTTTTTTTAGCTTCTTCATACGAGTATGTCAGCAAACCACATTTAACGGGAAAACCTCTGAATGATAAAAGGGATATACAGCGGAGAGAAATTGGTGAACTAAGCGCTGATTATTTGTATGTTACCGATGTGCAAAACGGCCGATTTAAATGTCCCGGACTTTCGCGCTCTTTAATAAGAATCGTATGCAGCCCTTGTGGTACCTTCCACGCAAGTATCGTCGATATACGCATAAAAATAGCAGTAATTTCGATACGATCCGCTTGATACGGAATACGTTTTATTCATTGCCGCCGAATTCGAATACGCATCCTGTGTCCAATGTTTAACTGTCACCCATGATCCCGAGCTGCTTTTCTGAAGATATGATGATATGCGAA
>CAZLRM010000092.1:0-6449 GCA_964561895.1 uncultured Christensenellaceae bacterium
AGCTCGCCCGCGGCGTAGGCCTCCGAATGGATGTAGGATATCTCCTTGAGCTTTAATGAAGCTTCCATCGAAAGCACATAATCGAGCCCGCGCCCGATATAGAACACGCTGGGCTGCGAAAAGTGCTTGGATGCGAAGCGCTGAAGCTGCTGCTTGTTTTCGAGCACACGGCTCATCAGAGAGGGTATTTCGGAAAGCTCCCCCGCGAGGCGCGCGTATTCGTCCGCATCCATATGGCCGGAGTGCTTCGCGAGTTCGAGCGCGATCATATAGATCGCCATGAGCTGCGTATTGTAGGCCTTGGTGGACGCCACCGCGATCTCCGGCCCTGCGTGTGTGTAGAGCACCGCGTCGGCTTCTCGCGCGATGGAACTGCCCACAACGTTGACGATTGCGGCGATCTTCGCGCCGCACTTTTTCGCTTCGCGCATCGCGGCCAGAGTGTCGGCGGTCTCGCCCGACTGGCTGATGATGATGATGAGCTGCCCGGGCGTGATGAGCGGCCTGCGGTAGCGGAACTCTGAGGCGATATCGACCTCCACGGGGATGCGCGCAAGCTGTTCAATCACATACTTGCCCACCATGCCCGCATGGTAGGCCGTGCCGCATGCGATGATGCCGATCTTGGAGGGGATGCTGCCTGCGCCCAAGCCGATGTCGGTAAGGTCGATCATTCCGTTTTTATAGCGCGGAGAGAACGTGTCGGTCATGGCCTTGGGCTCTTCGTGTATCTCCTTGATCATGAAGTGCTCGAAGCCGCCCTTCTCGGCCTGCGATACGTCCCATTCGATGTGGTAGGGTTCGCGCTGTATGTCCTTGCCGTATTCGTCGCGGATGCGTACGGCGTCGCGCGATAAAACCGCGGTCTCGTTGTCGTTTAAGAATATTACGTCGCGCGTGTACTCAAGCAGCGCGGGGATATCGGAAGCGATGAGGTTTTCACCTTCGCCCACGCCCACCACGAGCGGGCTGTCCTTGCGCACCGCCACGAGCATATCGGGGTGCTTTTCGCAGACGACGCCCAGAGCGTAGGAACCCTCCAGCTTTTCCACGGCGGCGCTGACCGCGGCCAGCAGGTCGTCTTCATAATAGTAGTTGATGAGGTGCGCGATCACCTCGGTGTCCGTCTCGGAGGTGAATACCGCGCCTTCCGCCTGAAGCCATTCTTTAAGCTTCATGTAGTTTTCGATGATGCCGTTGTGTACGACGGCGATGTCGCCTGCGCAGTTGGTGTGCGGGTGAGAATTCTCAAACGAAGGCTCGCCGTGCGTAGCCCATCGCGTATGGCCGATGCCGATGGTGTTCTTTGCTTCAAAGCCCTTTAGTTTATCGCAAAGCAGCGCAAGCCGCCCCTTGGTTTTTCGCACCGTCAGTTTGCCGTCTGAAACCACGGCGATGCCGGCGCTGTCGTAGCCTCGGTATTCCAGCTTGGAAAGCCCACCTAAAAGCACGGGCATCACGTCTCTTGGCCCGACGTAGCCCACGATTCCGCACATATTATAATCCCCCTGAATCAATTCGTATTTACGAGAGGCGGCTCTCGATCAGCGCTGCCATCTCTACCGCCTGACGTTCAATTTCCTTTTTATCCTCGCCCTCAATCATCACGCGCACGAGCGGTTCCGTGCCCGAGGGGCGTATCAGCACGCGGCCGCGCCCTTTCATGCGCGCTTCCAGTTCACTGATGCGCTTTTTAACCTGCGTGTCCTCCATTACCGCTTCTTTAAGCTCGTCTTTGACGCGCGCGCCTACGAGTACCTGCGGCAGTATCGTGACGACGCCCGCAAGCTTCGAAAGCGGCTTGCCGCCGCGGCGCACGATGGAAGCAAGCTGTATGCCCGTTAAAATCCCGTCGCCTGTCGTGTTGTGGTCGAGAAATATGATATGGCCGGACTGCTCGCCGCCGAGGTTAAATCCGCCACGCATCATCTCCTCCAGCACATAACGGTCACCCACGCGGGTTTTGATGATCTTGACGCCGTGTTCCTTCATCGCGATGTCCAGACCCATGTTGCTCATCACGGTACACACGAGTGTATCCTTCTTGAGCAGCTTGCGCTCCTTCATATCGAGCGCACATATCGCCATGATCGCGTCGCCGTCCACGACGAGACCGTGCTCGTTGACCGCAATCACGCGGTCGGCGTCGCCGTCAAAAGCAAAGCCTAAGTCCGCACCGAGTTCCGCCACAAGCTGAGTGAGTTTCTGCGGGTGCGTGGAGCCGCAGTAGTCGTTAATGTTTGTGCCGTCGGGCGTGTCGTAATAGGGGATTACCTCCGCGCCCAGCTCCTTGAAGGCACGCGGTGCGACGGTGGATGCTGCGCCGTGTGCGCAGTCCAGCACGATTTTCAGCCCGCGCAGATTGGTTTCCGTCGTGGAGAGCAGGAACTCCTTGTATTCTGCGAGCGCGCCTGTGGCGCTCACCTTACGCCCGATATTAATGCCTGTCTGCAATGTGATCTTCTCGCTGCCGCCTGTGATGATTTGCTCGATCCTGTCTTCAATCGCGTCGGGCAGCTTCTTGCCGTCCGCATTGAAAAACTTGATGCCGTTGTACTCCACGGTGTTGTGCGACGCGGAGATCACCACGCCCGCGTCCGCGCCGTAGTTGCGCGTTAAAAACGCGATGCCCGAGGTGGGCACCACCCCCGCGATCACCGCTTCCGCGCCAACCGAGCAGATACCGGCGATCAATGCGGATTCGAGCATGTCGCCCGAAATACGCGTATCCTTACCGATCAGTATGCGCGCCTTATGCACTTCGCTGGTAAGCACGTATGCACCCGCCTGCCCGAGCTTAAAAGCAAGGTCGCAGGTTAGGTTTTCGTTGGCGATGCCGCGCACGCCGTCCGTTCCAAACAGTCTTGCCATGTTTCCTCCGTAACTTTTGCTTTTGTATTATAATCCGATGTATACCAATATGCAAACTGGTATAGTCCTATTTATTTTTCGTGCAGGTAACTTTGGGCAGAACTGATCGCTACGGCACCGTCCGCAGCTGCGGTAATGACCTGTCGCAGCGGTTTTTGTACGATGTCGCCCGCGGCGAACACGCCCGGAAGGCTTGTCCTCATGCCGCCGTCCGTCAGTATATAGCCCGACTCGTCCATGTCTACGAGGCCTTTCAGCTGCGAGGTTTCGGGCGTCTGCCCGATCGCGATGAATACGCCCGATACGGGCAGCTCGCGCAGCTCGCCGGATTGATTGTTGCGGATGCGGATTGCGGTGACCGTATCGCCGCCCAGCACCTCATCCAGCTCGCAGTTCCAGACGAACTCAATTTTCTCGCTGCTCATTGCAGCTTTCTGCAGCGCCTTCTCGCCGCGCAGCGCGTCGCGCCGATGTACGACGGATATGCGGCTGCAGAAGCTTGTGAGGTAGAGCGCGTCCTCGAGCGCGGTATTGCCGCCGCCGATCACCGCGACATCCCTGCCGCGGAAAAAAGCGCCGTCGCACGTCGCGCAGTAGGATACGCCGCGCCCGACATATTTCTTCTCGCTGCGCAGCCCAAGCGATTTAAAGCGCGCGCCCATCGCGAGCACTACGGTTTTGGCAGAGTATTCGCCACTCGCGGTCACAATCACCTTTTCATCGCCCGAAAGCTTATAATCCGTGACTTCCGCGATTTCGATTTTCGCGCCGTGGCGCTCGGCCTGCTCTTTGAATTTCATGCCGACCTCTACGCCGGAAAGCCCTTCGGGAAAGCCCGGATAATTTTCGACCATATGCGCTCTGGCGATCTGCCCGCCCGCGAATATACGCTCCAATACAAGCGCACTCATACCGGCGCGCGCGGCGTATAATGCGGCCGTCAGCCCTGCCGGGCCTGCGCCGACGATAATCATATCGTACATGTGAGAGTCCTTTCGTCTTTTGTTCGTTAATAATACATTATTTATGTCAAAAAAACAATAAACCGTTATGATCCGGTTTCCTGCCGCAGCACCTCGATCGCCTTTACGATTTGCGGATCGTTCATGAATTGATCGTTTTCCGGGTTTGTAACGGCCGGCTGATCCGATCCGGCATATACGTCGGGATAGATGCCGTTGCCATTGATGCTGCGCCCTTTGGGTGTAAAATATTCGGAAGAAGTAATTTTTATACCCGCGCCTGATTCAATCGCGATAATGTTTTGTACGACGCCCTTGCCATAGGTCGTGGTGCCGACGACTTTGCCCCAGTTGTAATCTTGTATGGCGCCTGTAAAAATCTCGGCTGCGGAGGCGGTATCGCCGTTCACGATGAGCGTTAAGGGGATATCGATGCAGCTCGCTTCGCTCGAATAAATCTGGCGGTCGCCGTTTTTATTCTCGGTATATACAACCGTACCCTCGGGCAGCAGCGTATCAAGCATGGACACCACCACATCAAGATATCCGCCCGGATTGTTGCGCAGGTCGATCACGATGCCGGCCGCGCCGTTCTCGCGCAAATAAGTCATCGTCTCGTCGAAAAGCGCTTCGCAATTGCCGCCAAACTGCAAGATGCAGATATAGCCGATGCTGTCGTCCAGCATTGCGTAGGTGAGCATTTCGCGCGTAATCTCGCCGCGGACGAGGTTAAACTCAAGCGTTTCATCCCCGCGTTTTACGCCGATCGAGACGGATTCGCCGTTTTCACCAAGGCAAAGCGCGCTGATCTCCTTAAGCGGCATGCCTGTAACGTCCTGCCCGTCCACGCTGATGATATAATCGCCGATCTGAATGCCCGCCTGCTCGGCGGGAGAGCCATCCAAGAAGGACTGAACCTTTGCCAGATTGTTTTCGCTGTCCATCACGATGACCATGCCGAGACCGTAGTATTCACCGGAAAGGTCGTTTGTGAGCGCGGCGTATTCTTCCGGCGTATAATATGCGCTGTAAGGGTCGTGAAGCTCGGCGACCATGGCTTTTAGCGCGGCATACTGCAGTTTCTCCATATCATAATCGCGCAGGTAGTAATCGTCGATGATTTGTTCCACGCGCGAGAACTCGGAAAGCGGAAGCCCTTCGCTGCTCGTCAGCGGTTCATAAAAGTTTCTTGTGACGAGATAAGTCGCCAGTACACTGACAATGCATACGAGAACCAAAAGCGCGGCGACATGAGTTTTTTTCATCAACTACCTCCGGTGACATCCGTTCAAATATAGGTATGTAAACATGATCCCCATTATTCAGCAATAAACAAAAAGCCTTCCCGGCGCGGCAGCGCAAAGGGGAAGGCGTGTAAACTTCATTAATGTGCGGCATTGTACGCATATTTTACGCATGACTGATGCCGCGGACATTCGGCACTGGTTTCATGCACCTTCGAATGGTAGAAATGGATGCAGAAGTGCCCCGGGAAATCGTTGTCGACCGGGTTGGCCATATGCGGCATGCCATGCTGGCTGGCCGCGTAGGTGACGCCGTTGCTGAGCGTGACCCAAATTGCGCGCCGGTTCCATGACCAGTTGCCGCCGAACATCTTCTTCATGATCTTGGTATCCGCCGCCGTTTTGGGTTCGCAGTCCGCGTGGAACCAGCCTCCGAAGCGGTAAGCGGTATATTGCAGGCCTGTCCTGACATCGGTAACGGTCGCGCAGGTGCCTTTCCTCCAGATCTTGTTAATCTCGTCCCAGTTGGAGAGTTTGACTTCGCCGGTAATGCCTAAAAGCTCTGCCGCCGATATACTGATATCACTGTCGCCAAAAAGCATTTCGTAGGTCTGCTCGCCTACGATACCGTCGGCGCTGAGGCCGGCCTTTTTTTGAAACGCTTTCACAGCGCCTTGCGTAATTTCTCCGTAATAGCCTGTGGCGGAGGCGATCATAAATCCGCGTTCGCGCAGCTTTTTCTGTATGTTGCGCACCTCTGCGCCCGACATGCCGGGTTTAAGAAGCATGGAGGCATGATCGGCTTTGGAGAGCTGAATGTAATCCTTGCTGACGTAGCCTTCCGTTGTGGTGGTTGCGCCCTCGCTGTCTGTTTGGGCTGCCTGTACCAGATACCAGTCGCCCATGAAGCCAAGTACCGCGATACCGGTACCTTCAGAAAGCTCCCCGATGACTGTGCTGTATTTGCTGGGGTTTTGCCGAAGGCTGATACCGCCCTTGGTGACGTTGCCATACATCGCATCGGCGGAAGGCAAAAATACATATTCCGCGCTCACATAACCGCGGTAATTGCCGTATATGACGCGATACCATCCTTCCGTCTCTTCACAGAATACGCCGATGCGCGCACCCTCGGGCAGCTTTATGACGACGGGAGATTCGGTGGTCGGCCGAAGACGCATATTGACTTCGTCGCTTGTGACGGTTGCGTCCTCAAAATACGGCATCGCAAGCGCGGTGCCCGCTGGAAAACAGGCAATCAAAAACAGCAATGCGGTGCAAATAAGTGCAAATCTTTTCATTGTTCATACACCCGACCGTATGATTTGTTTTTTATTATACACCTTTGTTTTTTTTCTGTCAAAAAGTGAGC
>CAZLRM010000093.1:0-6412 GCA_964561895.1 uncultured Christensenellaceae bacterium
ACGACTACTGCTTCGAGGGCGGTATCGTATCGTTCGTGAAGTACTTAAACAAGAATAAAGCGGTGCTTCATCCCGAACCGATATACTTCATGACCGAGAAGGACACGGCGAGCGTGGAGATCGCAATGCAGTATAACGACAGCTACAACGAAAACATCTACTCGTATGCCAACAACATACCCACACACGAAGGCGGCACGCACCTGATGGGTTTCAAATCCGGCCTTACGCGCGTGATGAACGACTACGCAAGGCGCTTCGGCATGATCAAGGAGAAGGACGAGAATCTCGCGGGCGAGGATATCCGCGAGGGACTCACCGCCATCATCAACGTGAAGCTGCAGGAGCCGCAATTCGAGGGGCAGACAAAGACGAAGCTCGGCAACAGCGAGATTCGCCCGCTCGTGGACGGCGCGCTGGCCGATGAGCTCAAGGCGTTTTTGGAGGAGAACCCCGCGACCGCGAAGGACATCTTAAACAAGTGTCTGATCGCGCGGCACGCGCGGGAAGCCGCGCGCCATGCGCGGGAGCTCACGCGGCGCAAGAGTGCTTTGGAAAGCGCGGCGCTGCCCGGTAAGCTGGCGGATTGTTCCGAGCGCGACGCCGATAAATGCGAGATATTCATCGTGGAGGGCGACAGCGCGGGCGGCAGCGCCAAGCAGGGGCGAGACCGCCGTTTTCAGGCGATACTCCCCTTAAGAGGCAAAATACTCAACGTGGAAAAGACACGCCAGGATAAGGCGCTTTCCAACGCGGAGATCAAGGCGATGGCGACCGCTTTCGGCGCGGGGATTGGCGAGGATTTTGATGAAACCAAGCTGCGCTATAACCGCATCATCTGCATGACGGACGCCGATGTGGACGGCAGCCATATCCGTATACTTCTGCTCACATTCTTTTATCGCTATATGCGCGAGCTTATCGAGCGCGGGCACGTGTTCATCGCACAGCCGCCGCTCTACAAGGTTGCCAAGAATAAGTCGGAAAGATACCTGTACAGCGACGAGGCGCTGGAGGCGCACTTAAGTGAGATCGGTAAAGACGGTATCACGATACAGCGCTACAAAGGCCTGGGGGAGATGAATCCCGATCAGCTTTGGGAGACGACGATGGACCCGGAGAACCGCACGCTGCTGCAGGTGACGCTGGAGAACGCGATTGAGGCGGAGGAGATTTTCACCGTACTCATGGGTGACGCGGTGGAACCGCGGAGAGAATTCATCGAGCAGAACGCGAAGCTCGTCGTCAATCTGGATGTTTAGGGGAGTGACTTAATTGGATAACAGCAGAAAAGCGATATTACCTGTCGATATTGAAAAAGAGATGAAAACGTCGTTTATATCCTACGCGATGGCGGTAATCATCAACCGCGCGCTGCCGGATGTGCGCGACGGTTTAAAGCCGGTTCACCGGCGTATACTGCATTCTATGAACGAGCTGGGCGTGACGCCCGACAAACCGTTCCGCAAGAGCGCGCGCATCGTGGGCGACGTGCTGGGAAAATACCACCCGCACGGCGATTCCGCGGTGTATTTTTCCATGGTGCGCATGGCGCAGGATTTTTCCACACGGCATCTGCTCGTTTCCGGGCACGGGAACTTCGGCAGCGTGGACGGCGATTCGCCCGCCGCGATGCGGTATACCGAGGCGAGGCTGTCGCCTATGGCGATGGAACTGCTGCGCGATATCGAGAAAGACACAGTGGATTTCTATCCCAACTTCGATGAAACGCTGATGCAGCCCTCTGTGCTGCCATCCAAGTTTCCGAACCTTCTGGTCAACGGTACGGGCGGCATCGCGGTGGGTATGGCGACCAACATACCGCCGCACAACTTAGGTGAAACCATAGACGCAGCGGTCGCCTTAATTGACGACCCGGACGCCACGGTGGACGTTTTGATGCAGCATATCCAGGGGCCGGATTTCCCGACGGGCGGCATCGTGATCGGAACGGCGGGTATTTCCCAGGCGTACCGCACGGGGCGCGGTAAGATCTGCGTACGCGCCAAAGCGGAG
This sequence comes from uncultured Christensenellaceae bacterium, assembly GCA_964561895.1. Taxonomy (GTDB): domain Bacteria; phylum Bacillota; class Clostridia; order Christensenellales; family SZUA-584; genus JAEWCC01. The sequence goes on from CAZLRM010000093.1 coordinate 2,017, forward strand.
ATCGAGGAGTTTAAGGCAGGTCGGCAGCGCATCATCGTGACCGAGATCCCATATCAGGTGAACAAAGCCGCGCTGATCGTGCGCATCGCTGAGCTCGTGCAGGAGAAGCATCTTGAAGGCATCTCCGATATCCGCGACGAGAGCGACAAGAGCGGTATGCGCATCGTGATCGAGCTTAAAAAAGACGTCAACGCGAATGTGATATTAAACCGGCTTTACAAGCATACGCAGATGCAGGACACCTTCGGCGTGATTATGCTGGCGCTGGTCGACGGTGCGCCGCGCGTGCTCAATCTGAAGGAGATATTATACTATTACATTGAGCACCAGAAGGACGTCATCGTACGCCGTACGCGCTTCGAACTTGAGAAGGCCGAAGCCCGGGCGCATATATTGGAAGGCCTGATTATCGCGCTGGACAATATCGACGAGATCGTGGAACTGATCAAAAAATCGCCCGATGTGCCCACCGCGCGGGAACGCCTGATGAGCCGTTTCGCGCTTTCGGACAAGCAGGCGCAGGCGATACTCGATATGCGCCTGCAGCGGTTAACCGGCCTTGAGCGCGATAAAATCATAGAGGAATACAATAAGCTGCAAGAGCGCATCGCGCACCTTAAAAAGGTGTTGGAAACGCCGCAGATGGTGCTGGACATCATCAAGGAAGAGATGCTTGAGATCAAGAACAAGTACGCTGACGCCCGCCGCACCGAAATCACGATGACCGCAGAGGATATCGATCTGGACGAGCTGATTCAGGAGGAGGAGATGGTGGTGACGCTGACACACTTCGGGTACGTGAAGCGCTTATCCTCCAGCACGTACCGCACGCAGCGTCGCGGCGGCAAGGGCATCACAGGCCTCTCCACGCGCGAGGAAGATTTTGTGGAGCATGTGATGGTGACTTCCACGCACAGCAACCTGCTGTTCTTCACGAATCAGGGCCGTGTTTATAGGCGAAAATGCTACGAACTGCCCGAGACCAGCCGCACGGCCAAGGGTATGGCGATCGTCAATTTGCTGCAGCTCGACGCGGGAGAGAAGATATCCGCCGTATTTCCGGTTTCGAATACGCCGGACGACGGTACGATGCTCGTAATCGCGACGAAGAACGGCTTTATTAAAAAGACGCCGCTCAGCGAATTCAACAACATCCGTAAAAGCGGGCTCATTGCGATAGGGCTGCGGGAAGATGACGAGCTGATCGGGGTATTGGAAACAAGCGGCAGCGACGAGCTGATTTTGGGCACCGCGCAGGGCATGTCGGTCATGTTTTCCGAGGAGGACGTGAGGTATATGGGCCGCACCGCAATGGGCGTCAAGGCAGCCGAGCTGCGCGAGGGAGACCGCGTGGTGGGTATCGGTATCGTGCGGGAAGGCGCGGAGGCGCTCGTGATTTCCGAAAACGGCTATGGCAAGCGTACGCCGCTCTCCGAATACAGGCTGCAGCGCCGCGGCGGTATCGGCATCAAAACGCTTAATGTCACAGAGAAGACGGGCGATATGTGTGCGCTCATCATCGTGGACGGCACCGAGGATCTGATGCTGATCAACGACGCCGGTATTATTATCCGCACCAAGGTATCCGAGATATCGGTATACGGGCGCGATACGCAGGGCGTAAGGCTTATGAACGTGGGAGAAAACGAGCGCGTGGCGTCCGTGACTTTGGCAAGCCCCGAGGACGAGGAGGAAGAACCCCTTATATAAAACCGGCTTGACGCTATGGTACATATTTTTAGTATAGGCTATTGAAAATATATACCATATGTTGTACAATGCGCATGATGGGTTAATCATAAGGCAACCATTACGCGTATTCCTTCAACGACAGATTGCTGGTTTTCATGGCAGTGTAGAGGGGGCTTCTTAGAAAAGATTACAGAAGGAATACAACGGATTCGGGGCCGCAGCAAAAGCCGTGTTGCAAGCTTGCGCCGCACTGTGCGCGCATGTGACAAATCTTTTGTTGCGGCCCCGATATTTTAAACAAGGGGATTGCGTTGAAATACCGAAAAAGCCACAGGCTGCTTAAAAAAAAATATATCGTGACCATTTGCATCGTGCTTTTCGTGCTGATCGCAGCGGTAATTATCATCAGCGTTGCATCGAACGCACGACAGCATACACAGGAGCAGCAGGCGGTGGGTGATCAGCTGCGCGAAGGGCTTTTGCGCATTGGGCTTCGCGGCGATATTGACGCACTTTGCACGTACAACGGGCAAACCGGGGAGTATGAAGGCCTTGAAAAAGACATTGCGGACGAGCTCGTATCCCGGATATTTCATAACGATATCATTGTGGAATATGTCAGCGTAAACTCAAGAACCAAGGACGCGCTTTTAAAAATCGGCGATATCGACCTGTCGCTGGGAGCGTCGATTAATACGGGTCAGAGTGGTATATGCTATACATCGCCTTACTTTGCGGAGGCCTGTGGATTTCTTGTGATGGAAGGCGGTATTACATCACAGGAGGGTCTATCTGGCGGCACCGTCGCGGTGGTGCAAAGTTCGCTGCCCGCGGTGGAAAGTGAAGAGAACAAAGAAAAGACGAAACTCGATGATTACCTTGCGCAAAGCGGAATTACCGCTTCGGTTAAAAAATATGCCTCGTTTCCCGAAGCGATTGATGCGTTGGATAATGGATTTGTGGACGGCGTTTGCGCATCGCAGAACGACCTTAAGCATTTTGGCAAGGCGGGCATGCTGCTGCTTGGCGATCTGTTTATGCCCAACCGTTTCTGCGTGCAGTTTTCAAGCGGGGATCAAACGCTTTGCGACGTATTCAGCAAAACGATAGGGGAAATGCGCGAAGACGGAACGCTGGAAGCATTGATAAAAAAATGGAATCTTACGGATTATTCCGGTCTGGAGGATATATAGAATGAATAGCGGCCTTGTGCGCGTCGCCGCCGCAGTACCCAAGGTGGCGGTAGGCAATATAGAAAAGAACCGGCGGGAAATCGCATCCATGATGGCGGAAGCGGCAAAGAAAGAAGCTGCGATTGCCGTATTTCCGGAGCTTTGTCTTACCTCGTATACGCTGGGAGACCTTTTTCGCCAGCGGAGCGTGCGTGAACAGAGCGAAACGGAACTGAAAAAGCTTCTGGAAGAAACGAAAAACCTGCCGGTGATGGCGGTGATCGGCATGCCGGTATACTTTGGCGACAAGCTTTATAACACGGCAGTGGTGTTTCAGTCGGGCAAGCTGTTGGGCGTGGTACCCAAGGCGTATATACCGAACTATCAGGAATATTACGAGCAGCGCTGGTTCACCTCGGGTATCAGCCTTGCGGGGCAGATGATCAGCCTTGCGGGGCAGAGCGCGCCATTCGGCACGGACATACTGTTTGCGTGTAAAGAGATATCCGAACTGATCGTGGGTGTGGAATTATGCGAGGATTTATGGGCGCCTTTTCCGCCGCACGCGTTTGCGGCGATGGCGGGCGCGACGCTTTGCGTCAACATCTCGGCGAGCAACGAGCTCGCGGGCAAGAGCGAATACAGGCGGGACATGATCGTGCAGCAATCGGGAAGGTACGTCTTCGGCTATGTTTACGTTTCCGCGGGGCCTGGCGAATCCACGACCGACGCGGTGTTCGGCGGCCATGTCGTGATTGCCGAAAACGGCTATTTGCTTGAAAGTTCCCCGCGTTTTTCTTTTGATTCGCACATGGAACTGACCGAAGTGGATCTGCATCGCCTCTCGCATGACCGCGTACTGCGCAACACGTTCCAATCGCAGGCGCCGATAAAAACGTATCGCCGTGTGGATTTTTGCGCGCGGCAGACAGAGCCGAGATACCGCAAGGTATCACGCATGCCCTTTGTGCCGGACGACGCAAACGAGCGCGACGCGCGCTGCGAGGAAGTGTTCAACATTCAGGTGACGGCGCTGCAGCGCAGGCTGCGCCATACGGGTGCTAAAACCATGGTGATCGGCGTGTCGGGCGGGCTGGACTCCGCGCTTGTGCTCATGGTTGCCGCAGAAGCGGCAAAGCGCAACGGTCAAAGCGGCAGCGCCGTGATCGGCGTGGTGATGCCGGGGCTTGGCAGCACCGAGGCGACGCAGTCCCTCGCGAGAAGGCTTGTCACCGCGGCAGGCGCGCAATTAAAGGAAATCAGCATCGTGGAGGCGTCCAAGGCACACCTCATTGATATCGGCCATGGCGGACAGGCGGATATTACCTTTGAGAATGCACAGGCGCGTGAGCGCACGCAGGTGCTCATGGATGTCGCAAACCAGGAGAAAGGCCTCGTCGTGGGTACGGGCGACCTTTCGGAATTGTCCTTGGGATTCTGCACCTACGCGGGTGATCAGATATCGATGTACGGCGTAAACGCGGGCGTCGCCAAAACGCTGATCCGCGAGATCACGCTGTTTGTTTCACAAA
>CAZLRM010000094.1:0-6402 GCA_964561895.1 uncultured Christensenellaceae bacterium
GCCGGTTCGATTTTTACGACCGCGCGCGGGACGCGTACTGCGTCGTCGCCACGGGTGAACCCTCCCCCTACGGCAACACGATACTGCGCAAGGGCGTACTGAAGCCGGAGGAAGTGCTCTAGCGATACGTAACCGCCGCTTAAGCAGCTGCGCGGTGTACTGCTCATCTCATAACGGTTGGGCAGTTCCGTCGGGTATGATAATAAGCAATATACTCCTTCTTCTGAAATGACGAACCGGTCAGGTCGACACAATACTGGAAGGCTCAAGCATTAAACTGTCGGCAAACGGCAGCTGCCGGGGCGGCGCTGGCATTGGCGGCGGCATTTGCCTTTCGCAAACGCATTGTGCGCGGAATATAATCCGTCATTATATAAGCGACTGCGGGCGGTTCGGATTATCCGAACCGCCCGTTTTTGCTTTGCCCGTCATACCGAGCACAGCGTACCCACAGGGCACCCGCGGCAATTCAGTCCGCGTTCGGTTGAGTTCCCCGAATGGCACTGCGTTCCCACAAGTGATGAGAAATAGAAGTATACGGGCTGTCCCACAGTGCCGTCCCGACGGATGTCGGTATAAGAACGCGACATGGCAATTCACCCCCGGCTTACGCCATGGCGATGCCGACACCTGTGACCAGTTGGGTATCGCTTACACCCTATCAAATATTTTTTCCAGCATGGGTGACAGAATACCATAATAAGCTTTATAATAACAAACAAAAGGTAAATAAACCTTGTTTCAACAATCGTGTTTGTATAATGAATAAGAGATTATATTGTTGCAGACACGTCAAGTAAAAACACCTTATGGAGGGAACTAATAATGCAACGGACGATGACTGCAATTGGTATTTGCGCGGTACTGGTTTTATGCCTGCTGCCCGCCACAGCGCTGGCGGCTGCGGGGGATTCGGGCAGTACGAGTGACTACAACTGGACTGAGCTCTCGGACGGTACGCTTGAACTTTGGAATTATAGCGGTACGGATATAAACATCACGGTGCCCGCAAGACTAATGACGCCTTCGGGGGAAAAGGCAGTATCAAGGCTCGATTCCACATTTCGCGGGAACACCGCGATACAAAGCGTAGATATCCCGGCGTCCATTCCGGAGGTAATCAACAACGCGCTTGGCGATTGCACCGCGCTTGAAACCGTCACGCTCCATTCCGGCCTTATTACTTTAGGCGAGTATGTTTTTCAAGGTTGCACGTCCCTTGAAACCATTATCATACCGAACAGTGTAACTTCTATGGGCGAGCAGATATTTCAGGGCTGTACGAACCTTTCCGACGTTACGTTACCCAGCGGACTGACCTTGATATCGGACAATATGTTTTTTGAATGCACGTCTCTTCTGTCCGTTGACATTCCGGACAATGTAGAGACTATCGGCGGTTATGCTTTTAAAGGCTCGGGGCTTACCTCCATTGATCTGCCTTCGGTATTGGAGACCCTCGAGTACGGATGCTTCGAGGGATGCCTCGGGCTTACGTCTGTCAGTATACCGTCAAGCGTTGAAACGATCGAGGATGGCGCTTTTTTCGGTTGTTCCAACCTTGCCGACATATCGTTGCCTTCCGGTTTAAACTCGCTCGGAGAGAGCGCATTCAATGAATGTACATCCCTTAATTCTATAACGATTCCATCCGGTATCAGCTCGCTCGGATACTCGCTGTTCTGCGGCTGTACGCACCTTGACAGCGTCACAATGCCCGAAGGCCTAACAAGCATCGGAGACCGCGTGTTTTACGACTGCGACGCTTTAACGGAGATCACAATCCCCTCAACCGTGACATCGATGGGAAGTAACGTATTTACATACAGCGGCATTCAGCGGTGCGTTATGCTGTGCCGGAGTTTTACGTACGATGCCAATATGTTCGTGTCTACGCCGATAAAGAATGCCGGAAACGGCATCTGGGGATACGCGGGCAGCGCAGCGCAGTCCGCTGCGGCGAATATGTTAATACCGTTCTACGGTGGTTTTCTGGTGTCGTTTGAGGAAAACGGCGGCTCGGTTGTAAAAGACCAGTTCATCACGACGGACAGCGCTGCGACGGAACCTGCGGATCCGGCGCGCAGCCAGCATATATTTGGCGGTTGGTATACTACGCCCGGGCTGGATGCCCAGTACGATTTTTCCGCTCCAGTGACCGCCGATATCACTCTGTATGCTAAATGGACGGAACTGACGCTTTCGTCATCCGTCGCAAGCGGCACAATCTTCACCAATGGGCGCATCACGCTGACGCCGAGCGTACCAGACGGCACATGGGAGTTCGACAGCGCGTATTTCACGCGGGACGGCGGCACATTTACCGCGTTGAAAGCGGGCACGAGCACGATCACCTATACGGCGGGAGGCGCAAGCGCCACGTATACTGTCAGCATCACGGCAAGCAGCCTTCCCTCCACGGGGCAGGACATGGCAGGAGTGTGGGTTGCTGCTGCCGGGGCGGTGCTGGCATTGGCGGCGGCATTTGCCTTCCGCAAACGCACCGTGCACGGAAGATAATCCGTCATTATATGAGCGATTGCGGGCGATTCGGAGTATCCGAACCGCCCGTTTTATTTTCTTTGCCCGTCATGGCGAGAGCAGTGTACCCACAGGGCACCAGCGGCAACCCCCCCCGGCCCCCCTGTGGGGGGAGGTGGCCGGACATAAAACCGAAGGTTTCCGAGCCGGACGGAAAGGTGATACTCGTACCGAACAGGCGACATCTCCGGACGATCTAATACCGCTCCGTAAATCAAAAACAAAAACGCTCTGCGCGTCAGCCCGGCAGAGCGTTTTGCTACACTGATATTGTCAAATCGTAATCATCGGTACGCTCAGCATCACGATCACGCCGTAAATCAGCGCAGCAATCGAGATGCTTGTGATCACGAACTTGGTTCTCATGTTATTAAAGGTGCTCACGATACCGAGCATGAACAGCACCACCGCGAATATGACGGTCACAAGCCCCTGCTTATCGCCCAGCTCGTTTGCGGCGTTGCCTGCCTTAATCTGTGCGTATCCTTCATCGCACAGCGCGTCGGCGTCAATATAATAGCTGTCGCCATATCCCTCCATCTCAAACGGGGATACATAATTCTCCTGCTCGTCCGCCCACGCGATAGCCACGCCGAATTCCGGCGAGACGTTGTTATACATCAGGTAATCCAGCTTGTACTGTATGCGCTCTACTTCGTCCGCATCGCCCGCAGATTCCGCAAAAGCCTTATCGACACGCAGGCTGCTGATCTCGTTCCATGTCTGCGAGTCCTGCACATACAGCTGATTTGCCTTATTGAAAAGCGAGTTTGCATCGGCAATCTTGGTAGTCCCTTCGGTATAGTCTTGAGCCTGGTTGCCGTCGTACAACGAACCCTGCCATGAGGCATAGGCCGTCAGCACCGCGGTAATGCCCAGAATAATTGCGATAAACAGTTCAAAACGTTTCGAGAATTTTTCAGAATTAATGTCCATTGATATGGCTCCTTTATTCATTTATTACAGCAAGGAATGCAGTAAATCTAAACAATTAGATACACCACCTGCGGCTTATTAAAACACGCAATAAAAACATTGGTGAATACGGCATTGAAAAAGCTGCGTTTGCATAAGCCTCGTGCAATTATTGCTTACGTATCACCCTGAGAAATAAAGCGGAGAAGAGCTTTATCGCAGCCGCTTCCCCGTATAACTCAAATTGCTTTTGCATTATTATGTCTTTACCCGTCAGCCGCGCTCCAGCACGCCTTTCAAAAACGCGCCCGTCGCGCTGCCTTCATCCAGCGCCACCTGTTCCGGCGTACCCTGCGAGATGATGCGCCCGCCCGCGTCACCGCCGCCGGGCCCTAAGTCGATGCACCAGTCCGCGCACTTGATCACGTCCAGGTTATGCTCAATCACGATCACCGTATTGCCCTTGTCCGCCAGCCGCGCGAGTATCTTGACGAGCCGTTTTACGTCGTCGGCGTGCAGCCCCGTCGTAGGCTCGTCCAAAATGAACAGCGTGTTGCCCGTCTGCCGCTTGGAAAGGTACGTCGCGAGCTTCACGCGCTGCGCCTCGCCGCCCGAAAGCGTCGTGGAAGGCTGCCCCAAGCGGATATAGCCGAGGCCCACATCGTTTAGCACCTCCATCACGCTGCGGATGGAAGGTATCCCCTCGAAGAAACCGAGTGCCTCCTCCACCGTCATATCGAGCACTTCCTGTATGTTCTTGCCCTTGTAGTGCACTTCAAGCGTTTCGCGGTTGTAGCGCGCGCCCTTACACACCTCGCACGGCACGTACACATCGGGCAAAAAGTGCATCTCGATCTTGATGATGCCGTCGCCCTTGCACGCCTCACAGCGCCCGCCGCGCACGTTGAACGAGAAGCGCCCCTTGTTAAAGCCGCGCACACGCGCGTCCTTCGTCGCCGTGAACAGGTCCCGGATGTTTGTGAACACGCCCGTATAGGTGGCGGGATTCGATCTTGGTGTGCGTCCGATGGGACTCTGGTCGATATCGATCACCTTGTCGATCATCTCTGCGCCGTCGATGCGCGTATGCCTGCCCGGCTTATCCTTCGCGTTATAAATGCTTTTTGCGAGCGATTTGTACAGTATCTCGTTAACCAGCGTCGATTTGCCGCTGCCCGAAACACCCGTGACCGCGGTGATCACGCCAAGCGGGAACGTTACATCGATCTCCTTTAAGTTGTTCTCCGCCGCGCCCACCACCGTGAAATGGCCCTGCGGCTCGCGCCGCTTTTTGGGTACGCTGATGCGCTTTGCACCCGAAAGATACTGCCCCGTGAGAGACTTTTTATCCGCGCAAATCTGTTCCGGCGTACCCGCCGAGACTACCCGGCCGCCGTGCACACCCGCGCCCGGCCCCATATCGATCACCCAGTCCGCACTGCGGATGGTTTCCTCGTCGTGCTCCACGACGATCAGCGTATTGCCTAATCTTTGCAGCGCGCGCAATGTCGCGAGCAGCTTTTCGTTGTCCCTCTGGTGCAGACCGATGCTCGGTTCGTCGAGTATGTACAGCACGCCCGTGAGCCCGGAGCCGATCTGCGTCGCGAGACGGATGCGCTGCGCCTCTCCGCCCGAAAGCGTACCCGCCGCGCGCGATAGCGTAAGGTACGAAAGCCCCACGCCCTGCAGAAAGTGCAGCCGCGCGCGCAGCTCCTTTAATACGCGGTCGGCGATGATGCGCTGCTTCTCGGTTAGCTTAAGCTTATCGAAGAAAGAAAGTATCTCGTCGATGGCCATTTCCGACAGCTCCGCGATGTTTTTGCCGCCAATGCGCACCGCAAGCGGCTCTGGCTTAAAGCGCGTACCGCCGCAGACAGGGCATGCCAGCGTGGTCATATACTTCTCGAATTCTTCCTTCATCATGTCAGAATCGGTCTGGAGGTAACGCCGTTCGAGGTTTGTGATGATGCCCTCAAAGCGGTTTAAAAACGTGCCCTGTCCGTAGTCGGACGAGTACTCCACCTCGAAGCGCTCGCCGTTCGTGCCGTAAAGCAGTATATGCTGTATTTTGGGGTCAAGCTTTTCAAACGGCGCGTTCATATCAAAGCCGTAGTGCCTGGCCATTCCCTTGAAATACTGCGCGCCCCAGCTGTCCGTCGAGCCGGAGTTCCAGCCCGAAACGCGCACCGCGCCCTCTGCGAGCGACTTGGTTTTATCGGGCACCACAAGGTCTTCATCGATCTTCATGATCGTGCCGAGGCCCGAGCAGTGCGGGCACGCACCGTAGGGCGCGTTGAATGAAAACATGCGCGGCGATATCTCCTCGATGCTGATGCCGCAGTCGATACACGCGTAGTTCTGCGAGAACCTGCGCTCTTCGTTCGTGTCGGCGTTTGTCACCTTAATGACGCCCTCGCCCAGCGCGAGCGCAGTTTCCACCGAGTCGTGCAGGCGCGAGTTTTCCTCGCCGCCGCGCAGCACGATGCGGTCCACCACCACGTCGATGGTGTGCTTGATGTTCTTGTCGAGCGCGATCTCCTCGTCGAGCGTATACGTATTGCCGTCCACGATCACGCGCGTGTAGCCCGAGCGTATCAGATCCTCAAACACCTTCTCGTGCATTCCCTTGCGCCCTTTGACGATGGGCGCAAGCAGCATGAGCCGTGTGCCTTCGCTCATCCTGAGTATCTCGTCTACGATCTGATCCACCGTCTGCCGCTCGATCTTCTTACCGCACTTGGGGCAGTGCACATCCCCCGCACGCGCGAACAGCAGGCGCAGATAGTCGTGGATCTCTGTTACCGTACCCACGGTAGAGCGTGGATTGCGGCTCGTCGTCTTCTGGTCGATCGATATCGCGGGCGACAAACCGTCAATGGAATCCACATCCGGCTTGTCCATCTGACCTAAGAACATGCGCGCGTAAGCCGAAAGTGACTCCACATA
>CAZLRM010000095.1:0-6375 GCA_964561895.1 uncultured Christensenellaceae bacterium
CCGCAGGGAGGACCTTGCGCATCCGGGTTGCCGTAATCCGGGTCGCCGTAGCTGAGTCCGCAGTTGACATAAGGAAGATATCCGGTTCCGCCGCACCTCGGGCAGTCCACGGTCACCCAGTCGTGCCCCTCTTCGCGTACCCGCCCGCAGCGCCGGCACTTGCACCCATTCCAGTCGTGACCTTCATTCCGTGTTTTCCCGCAGCGCCGACATACGCACACATTCCAATCATGCTCTTCGTCTCGCGTCTTTCCGCAGCGGCGGCAGGAACAGCCTTCCCAGGCGTGCTCCTCGTCCCGCTCTTCTCCACAACGGCGGCATTTGCAGGCATTCCAATCGTGGCCCAGCTTCCTGCATTTGCGCTTATTCTTCCGCGCCTCTCGCCCGTACTCTATTTTCTCTTTTATGGCAATGATACCTTTAACGATGCCGAAAATCAGAAAGCCCGCCAGCACGACGCCTATCGCTGCAACCCAGAGCATTATAAACCAATCAGGCGCACCTTCGCCATTAAGAAACAAAAGCCAACCGAAACCCGTCACGATGATGATGCCTATAACCAGTATCGGAAATATCACCAGTATAATCGGCAGTATATCCAGAACTTCTTTTAAAGCCCTTTTCATATTCATTCCTCCTCCGCCAAAACCGCATAGGCGGTGCGGAAGCCTTCGCACATGCGCGCCATCTCCAAGTAACATTCTTTTCGTGTATTGAAATACAGCTTAAGCCAAAGATACTGCGCTTCCCACAGCGTTATCGTATCCTGTTCAAGGCCGGAATTCGGGTGGATGTGAATATCCATCAGTATCTGCGCCAGCACTGCGTTGGCGCCCTCACTGTCCTTCTTTTCCACCTCGCGCCGGATAAGCTCCTCCGCTTTGCGGTAACCCTGCCATGCCGCCTCAAATAGATATTTCGAATCGTTGCTGAAGCATGCTTCAAAATGGCGGCATCCATCGCAGTACTTCCCCTCGAAATTCGAATCGCAGGGTGGCACGAATTCCGTGCCGTTTTCCTCAATGTCCCGGGCGCGTGCCTCCAGCTTGCCAGCCTCTTTGTGCGTTTTGTAGATCCCGGCTACCACAGGATCGCTTGAAACGTTGCGGTTACTCATAGCTCTCCTCCCAATTCCGGGCAACCATGAAAATAGTATTCAATGATGCCCCCATCGTTACGGCCGATTTGTTTGCATCCTGTTAAGTCTGTCTCCCGATTTTATGCCCAGCTCTTCCTCGAACTCACGAATCACCGTTGCCTCATATGTATCCCCCCTGGCAACGTGTCCTGCGCAAGAGGTATTGAAGCAGTTCGGGAAAGCATCCTTGTCGGGACTGCGTTGTTGCAGCAACACGGAAAAACCGCTTCTATCCATATCATCCCACACGATCCATGCGTGGGAGCTGGCATGCAAATCTCCGTCTCTATGTACCGCATTGCGGTCTTTATATACTCCGGTACCGCTCCCGTCCTTGTTTATAATCTCAAACTGCTTACCGGCTGTGCCATCGCATTTCCTCTCCCGCCCGAATCCATCGCTGCGAGATGTCTCGAACGATGTCTGCTAATTTACGCGCGCTTTGCGTCTCATCAATCATTCGTTGATTGACCGCGTAAGCATAGGGTGATTCACTCTCTTTATCGTAGCAAGCACTTAACTGACATTCAAGGTGCTTCGCAATATCTTCTAGTTCTGCGGCAAGATTTATTATATCACATGCAATTTTTTGTGCTTTTGCTTCCGCAAGTTGAAATGCTGTGCCTTTTACCTCATTCAAATCAGCAGCCATTTGGTTCACGCCTTTCCGGTTGTTGTATGATGTTTTTGAATGGTCTGGCGTAGTTTCCGATATGCAGCACGGTTTTCCCATAGCCATAATCGTGTGATTGCATCGCAAATCTCGACGCCCGGTTTTTTCCTATACATTGATCTTAGCTCCGTTTCGTTGACTTTTATGATTGGAAGCGAGATATCGTGCTCTAATCCATCCTTCTCATAATTGTCCGCCGCAAGTAACTTGTCTACATCCTCAGCAGGAACAGGCAAAGCATAAAGATAACTCAGCTCATGATTGCCCTGCCCAGAATATGTCACATAACCGATCGGGATCAGCTTCTGGTGTTGATAACGAGCCGCGATGATACTACCCGAAGGACCATCATTACCATTCCATATTTCCAGTATGTTTCCGTTCCCGCAACAAAGCAGCTCTTCTTCGAGTTCGCGTTCTGCAGTTTCTTCAAAGATATTCAACGTGACATATGCACCGATTCTCTTCACTTGATCGGCATCGGCAGCGCAATGGCCGCCAAAAAGGTTCAAGCTTGGCGAAAGGCACGATCTCCTCCCTTTTGCCCACTGTTTCGCGGTGCGATCATGCGCGATCCAACGTCCTTTTGCAGCACCGTCACATATGAATGGAACAATAATGACAGTCAAATGCCTCAGTCCACGCTTTTCGGCAACAGATCTTTCTTCAAACCCGCTGATGATATACCCTTTTCGATTTTTCTCGACAATATAAAGCTTTTCAGCGCAAGTCCCTGTGCTCTTTGCCAACCCCATACCTTCAACTTTCTTTCCACAAACCATACAATAATGATTTTCATTTGAATAATCTTCGCAGTTATGTCTGTTCGCGATCGTTTTGTTCAACTCCTCTTTACTACGCATCTCGCCATAAAATTGCTTGTTAGCGAATTCAGGGTCAAAGTTGCTGTATAAAACCACCCCGGTATCATCATAATAGATTTCTTGCGCTCCGCAGCGAACGCACCATACCTCAACACGTCCTGTTCCGGTTCCGGCGGAGTTGCTATCCAATAGATGATGAGTGTCCCCGCAGACTGTGCAGGCGCAATCTCAATTCAGGTGCTCAGCACAGTTATGAGAAAGCGATTCTTCTGCCATAATAGTACTCCTCCAGTCTGACAAATTGTGTGAATCCTTTATTGTCGAATTTTTTTGAGAAAAGTAATAATTGACGACTCCTTTGCTTGGTGCTATTATGATATCACAGAGCGAACTTATTTGATAATTGAACAATATCACAGAGCGAACATTTTTGTCAATGGTAGGTATGTAAATGAAACTAGAAGATTTCGACAAAACACAAGTCTTGGAAAGCGGCTTTCGTGAAAAGGAAAGCGAAAGTAGTGATGCGCCACTTATGTCCTGTATATATTGCATCGAGGACGTGTCCCGTGATTCGCTGAAGAAGCACGCAAGCCTTCATACAGATCGGGAGAGATTCGATATTCTTCTGCACGCAGACAGTGTGTTTGCCTTTACCGCGAAGGAAAAGCTGTACCTAAACTATGTGTTTTTTGGGTATAAGGACAAAGAAATCGCACAAAGAATGGGCATCCCCGAGGTATCTGCGCGTAGAATGCGCAATCAGTTCAATAATCTTGTGCGGCAAGCAAGAGGTCTGCTTTTGCTTAACGATTTGCTCGGTGATAAACTAAGGCGTCGAAAAAAAGAAAAGACACTGAAGGATGGAACGCAGATACCATCCTTAGACGAGCTCGGAATCGTGCAGGCTTTCCACCCAACAAAACACATGGTACACGAAAAGGGGCTATTACATGCGACAACGATTATTGTTGTAATGAAAAAGGATCCGGAGACTGGGGAACCCGCCTTTTTGATTGTTGATAAAGCGGATAAACAGTCACGATGTGACGCACTCACCGTGTCTGCGTTGGATGTACTGGGCGGCCATGTCCGAATGGAGGATTTTGTGAAAGCGCCCAACGAAGACTATCACGCGGGGGCTTATGTCGGAAAACCTCTTCCATTCGAAACTGTCATGTGGAATTGCGTACGTCGTGAACTTTCACGCGAGCTAGTAAGCCCATGTCAAAACGCTGGATCCCTGTCCTTTTGGTTTGAGAATCGATACAAAGGGCCACATGCTGAAGGTATGAATAACGAAATATCTTGGGTCTTCATCTGCGATTATCAGAACGGCACGCTAAACAAACTCAATGTCCCGGGTGAAGTACGTGTTAAGGACGATTGGATCGATTCAATCGGGGAGCAGGTCTCACGCACATATGTAGGACGCTTTTGGAGGCTAAGCGATATTCAAAATGAAGTTGCTGCGCATCCAGAGCAAGCAAACGACGCTTTGAAACGCGTTTTAGAGCAGCTGTCGATGAATCCCGAACTGCATAGTTGTCTTTAAAGCGAATCGCAGACCGTCGTTCAACGTTTGCTGCATCCGCCCGCACGAAAAGCAGTACCCGACGCGCAATCGCTACGCGCGCAGGAGTATGAATACCAAGCAAAACGAAGGAGGTTCATATAAAATCGTTGGAAATCTATCAGATGAATGGAAGCGGAACCGGCTTAATGAAGGACTCGGCTGCGATTCACAACGACGGGGCTGCATGCGCGGATTCGTCATACTCACGCGAAATACCAAAGTCGATCAGCGTAACTTTTCCGCTTGTGCGGCGCGAGCGTTATGCGAGCGGCGCTATGTCGCCGCGAGCGGGTGGCCGAAGCTGCGGTGCTCCGCCGTCTGCTTTCGCAGACGTTCTCAGAAACGGATGCGACGCGAGTCCGGCTTCGTCGGGCTTTAGACCGTTTCGCCGGCGAGCGGAGGCGTGGGGAGTCGGGACGGCTAAGCTGCAGAATATCTGATGCGCCGCGGAGCTCCGGCGGCGCGTGAGCGTATAAATGGGGATTTGGGGATTTTCTATAGGTTTGACTTGGACGACAGGCGGGCGTGATCTCGGCTGGGTGGTTTTCGCAGGGTTCGTTGTGCAGCCGGAGGCGCAGGTTGCTGTTCTCCGGGGCTGTGGCTATTGGATTTTCGGAGCTGAGCGCAGCGATAGCGGATGCGAAGCGGTGCAGCGAGCGGCCCGGTGTGGCCGCGAGCGGGTGGCCGAGGCTGCGGTGCTCCGCCGGCTGCTATCCGCAGTCGTTCTCAGATGAGCAGGCGACGCGAGCGCATGCGAGCGGCGGGGGATATAGTATTTCCTCTCGCAGGGTCTGCCTCCGAGGCGCGGTTGGCAGGATACGAGTTTTAAAGGCGGCGCGAGCGTTATGCGAGCGGCGGGGAAAGGGAGATGAGCAGCTGGGGGCTCAACTGGTGGTTTTCGGAACTGAAGGTTTGGGTGGAGTGATATGGGTGGGGAGTGGACAGCTGAGTTTTTTATTTTACAGAGGCTGCGGCAGGGGGTATTCTCGGGGAGGTAGCTCCGACGGCTGCTATCCGCAGCCGGCCTCAGAGGAGGCCGCGGAGCGAGTCCGGCCTAGGCGGGCGTCAGGCCGTTTCGCCGGCAAGCGGCTTTTCGTTCGGGTAACGTAGGCAGCGGCTCCGACGGCTGCAAAGCAGCCGGCCTCAGATGAGCAGGCGGCG
Source organism: uncultured Christensenellaceae bacterium (assembly GCA_964561895.1). Classification (GTDB taxonomy): domain Bacteria; phylum Bacillota; class Clostridia; order Christensenellales; family SZUA-584; genus JAEWCC01. The sequence continues at coordinate 5,373 of CAZLRM010000095.1, forward strand.
CGAGCTTGTGCGAGCGGCGGCGGATATATTAGAGTCTGAAGTGATGTGTTGTGTTTTGGTTTGTTTTTCTTAGACTGGAGCGGGCGGCGTGGATTTCTCGTAGCTGGGGTATGCACAATGGCTGCGGCATGATGTTATCGTGGCTGGGAACGTAGTTTGGCTTCTGTTTTTGTTGTGTGGCTGTATTGGCACTGAGCTGAGCGGAGCGCAGCGGACGCGAGGCGGGGTAGCGAGCGGCACGGTGGTGCCGCGAGCGGTGGTGTTCGATGAACTATTATTATTGACAAGCGTTTTAAAGCCTCGCGGACGTACTGCATTTGTCTGCGTCTCTTCGTACTTATCGCCCGATGGGGTCTTACGCTAATGTCAGTCTTGCGTTCCTGTTTTATAATACACCTTTTCGTGTCGCCGTTCTTGGCTTAGCCTTCGAGCTTGCTCTATACCCACTACTCCAGCGTCTGTAAACAGTATCCACTCCCGCTATCGCGGGCTCCGGCGCGTTAGCGCCAGGACGTGGACACCATTTACATTCGCTGTCGTTATGCGGGGCTCTCAGGCTATATTACATGGAGCGGGAATTCGGTTTCTACGTACCGACATATTAAAGATGCATAACGCTGTTCTAAAGCTTTGGCACAACGAGAGGAAAAAATAAAGAATGCGTCGGCTATGCCGTACTCAGATTAAAGGCAATGTATCCTTTACCTTTTTCTCTCCCGAGTCCTCAGAACTAAGGGTTTTTGCTGCCAGTTTTTATGTATTTTTTTCAATAGGTAAGTTTCCCTTATTTTATAGCTTTTTATGTCGGTTTTTCGATCTGTTTTTATATTTATTGTTGCTTTTTATGCTTATAAATCGCCTTCCAAGTGCATCGTGACAATGAGTGTCTAATGAACGATATTTTTTGCCCCTTTTTTAGCGGGTTGGAACAGAGGACGGGGGCAAACCAGCACGTATCCAACGCAAAGGCATTACTGACTTTTACAAGTGGTTGCGTAGCACC
>CAZLRM010000096.1:0-6322 GCA_964561895.1 uncultured Christensenellaceae bacterium
TTTTGTGCCACCATGAACGATGGGACGGAAACGGCTACCCCAGAGGGCTAAAAGGAGAAGAAATACCGATTTTATCCCGAATTCTTTCCGTCGTTGATGCCTACGACGCAATGACGAGCGTAAGGCCTTATCGAAAACCGATGTCGCAGGAAGATGCAATCCAAGAATTAAAAAATCATGCCGGCCTGCAATTTGACCCCTTTTTAGTTAATTTATTTATTAGCGAAAAAATATACGAGGTGGATTAGCCCGACATTTTTTATTTTATAATACAATAAAGGGGGGCATCCTTTTGCACCGGCAGCCTCTTCTATCCGCTCTCCTTCTTTCTTGATATATTGACTGCTCGCTCAGACTTTTTCGAACCGCAGGTATAAAAAAGGAAGGCGCTTCGCAGAATGCCTTCCTTCTCATGCTATTTCGTGCTACAGCTTCTTGATCCAGCCGAACTCGTCCTTTTCGCGGCCGTACTGTATGCCCGTGAGCTTATCGTAAAGCTTGCCGGTAAACTCGCCCATTTCGCCGCCAGAAATCTCAATACGCTTATCTTCCCAAACCAAGCCCTTCACCGGGCTGACCACGGCGGCTGTGCCGGTGCCGAAAGCCTCCTCAAGGCCGCCGGTTTCGTTCTCTTTGAAAATATCGGCGATCGCGATTTTTTCCTCGTGAACGGGTACGCCGAATATTTCTTTCGAAAGTCGGATCACCGAATCGCGCGTGATGCCCGCAAGTATACTGCCCGTGAGCGGCGCGGTATAAAGCTCCCCGCGTATCTTGAAAAACATGTTCATCGAACCGACTTCTTCTACGTACTTCCTTTCGCAGCCGTCCAGCCACAGCACCTGCGAGAAACCCTTGTCGTGCGCGTATTTTCCTGCGGCAAGGCTCGCGGCATAGTTTCCGCCCGTCTTGGCAAAGCCCATGCCGCCCACAACGGAACGCACGTACTTGTCCTCGACATAGATATCGACCGGCGCAAGGCCGGAAGCGTAGTACGCGCCTACGGGCGAAAGAATGATATAGAAAATATACTCGTCGCCTTCCTTTACCCCGATAAACGGATCGGTCGCAATATAGGTAGGCCGGATATAGAGCGAAGTGCCTTCCGATTTCGGTATCCAGCCCTTCTCAATTTCGACAAGCTGATACATTGCGTCCAATACGAACGCTTCGTCGAGATCAGGCATGCAAAGCCGACGGGCTGAAGTATTCATACGCTTAAAGTTATCCCACGGGCGGAACAGATTGATGCCGTTTGGGGTATTATACGCTTTGAGGCCTTCGAATATCGTCTGGCTGTAGTGCAGCACAGAGCACGCGGGCGACAACGAGAAATTCTCGTACGGGCGAATCTGCGCGTTGTGCCACCCTTTCCCGGTATGGTACTCAATCGTCAGCATGTGATCGGTAAATATTCTGCCAAAGCCGAGCTTGCTTTCGTCCTGCGGCTTAAGCTTTGGCTGCTGCGTCTTAATGATTTCCAGTTTCATGTTGTTATGCTCCCGTTTAGTTTCCTGTAATTGTACTCCGCATACGTATAAAAATCAACAAAATGACGTATATTATCGAGCTAAGCTAAAAAATTTATTGATTTCATTAAAGATATTAAATCACTTCCCATGCTGTTTGCAAAATTTCTCTTTACTGATATAATAGCATCGCGAATAATAAGAGAGGATAATACCATGGGTATATTTGAATCGATTGCGCTCGGCATCGTACAAGGCTTAACAGAATTCCTGCCCGTTTCGAGCAGCGGGCATCTTGTACTGCTTCAAAAGATATTCGGCACCACGGCGCTGGAAGGCGCTGTGGATTCGTGGATTTTGTTCTTTGACACAATGCTGCATATGGGAACACTGCTCGCTGTCGTCATTGCGCTGTGGAAGGATATACTCGGGCTTTTCAAAAAGCCCTTTTCAACCCTGCTATATCTGATACTCGCGACAATCCCCGCAGTGGTGTTCACGTTGTTGTTCAATGATTTTATTGAAAGCGCTTTTGGCGGGCAGTTCCTCGGTTTCGCTTTTCTGATTACCGCTCTGTTTTTGACTGTATCAGAACTCATCGCAAAGCGCGTCGGAAACCGACGCGAACTTAAAAGCGGCAGCGCGCTTGTGATGGGCGTCATGCAGGCGATTGCGATTCTTCCCGGCGTCTCGCGCTCCGGTTCCACCATCGCAGGCGGCCTTGCGTGCGGTGTGGAGCGGCAGAAGGTCGCGCGGTTCGCATTTTTAATGTCGATTCCTGCAATTATCGGCGCTGCACTGTTTCAGGGCTATGACGTGGTGAAATCCGGCAGTATTACGATACAATGGGCGCCGCTGATCGCGGGTACGGTATGCGCGGCCATTACGGGCTACATTGCGATTAAGTTTATGCTTGCGTTGATATCCAAAAAGCGCCTCTGGGGTTTTGCGATATATGTTGCGCTTTTAGGCGCTTTTGTGCTGATGGACCAGTATCTGCTGCATTTGATTAGCTGGTAATAATACAACGGGAGTAAACATGCTGGACTTTTCAATGGTACCGTACAAAAATGAAATGATTGAAACGCTCAAGGGCTTTATCAAGATCGAAAGCGTAAAGAGTGACGCGCTGCCTAACATGCCGTACGGCAAGGGCATATTCGACGCGCTGATGTACGTGCAGAGCGCAGCGGAAAGCATGGACCTCGATTGCGTAAATCTGTTTGGGCATCTTTGTTATGTGGACTACGGCGAAGGCGACGAAATGCTGGGCATCTTAACCCATGTGGACGTCGTGCCGGGCGGCGACGAATGGACGATGCCCGCTTTCGGGGGTACCGAAAAGGATGGGCGTATTTACGGCCGCGGCGCGATCGATAATAAAGGCCCGGCCATTGCAGCTCTGTACGCGATCAAGGCGCTCAGCGACAACTGCATGCAGCTTGGCAAAAGAGTCCGGTTGATATTCGGCGCGGACGAAGAGACCACATGGACGGATATGACGTATTACAAAGAACATGAGCGGATTCCTGATGTGTCTTTTTCACCTGACGGCGAATATCCCATCATCAACGTGGAAAAAGGCGTTTTGCACATTGAGCTTTCCATAAACTGCGCTTTATCCCATGCGGAAGGTGTTGCGGTGCAGGCGATCGACGCGGGAACCAGAGTCAACGTCGTACCCAACCGCGCTTCATGCGTCATTCGCGCACCGTTTGATATCATACAAAAAAGCATATCGGCTTACACCTGCCCAATCGGCGCAACACTGCGCTGCGAAGCCGAAGGCAGCGATGTGCGCATCCTGGCTTCAGGCAGATGCGCCCACGGCTCCAAGCCGGAGCAGGGCATCAACGCAGCGGCCGCGCTGCTGCAATATCTTAATACATTGCCGTTGGCAACGGGCGGCGCGGAAAACGCCATATACGCATTAGCGGAAAAAATCGGAACAACGCTGCACGGCGAGAACATCGGGCTTAATCTTTCCGACGAAAGGTCGGGGCAGCTCACGCTCAATCTGGGCACGATATCTCTTAAGGACGGCGTGCTTAAAGTTGGCATCGATGTGCGCTATCCCGTATCGTTTACTCAAGCGGACATTGAAACTAAAGTAAAAGAGCATCTTGGCATGTTCGAATACAGATGCGCTCACGCACTTGATCCGCTCTATGTGCCCGAAGACAGCGAACTGATTGCTACGCTCAAGCAGGTCTATAAAGATAACACGGGCGATGAACCTTACTGCCTCGCAATCGGAGGCGCGACGTACGCGCGCGCTTTTAAAAACGCGGTGACGTTCGGACCGCTTTTCCCGGGGCAACCCTGCACAGAGCACGGCCCCGACGAATACATCGAGATCGACTCGCTCATTAAAAACGCACAGATCATCGCGGACGCCATCGTGCGCATTTGCGGCTGCAAATCATGAGGTACTGGGCAAAGCTCAAAACTGAGGACATCATACTGGAGCATACGACCGTCGAAGCTTTGGATTTTAACGCAGCGCTCATAACGGCATGCAATGCGTTCGATTTATCAAAGCCTGTCGTATGCGAAAAGCACAGAGCTGAAATGGATAATTTTTTACGCACGGTGTTCTATGCGGATGATTTTGTGGACGCGGTTCAATTTGACATGCTGGAGATTGAAATAATTACTAAAAAGAAAAAGGCCTGATCTGAAATAACTCCTTTGCGTTTTGCGAATAATAAGAAGCGAAAGGAGTTGATTTATCTGAATATCGTCGCAATGATACTGGTAATCATCGGAGCCATCAACTGGGGGCTGGTCGGTTTTTTCCAGTTCGATCTGGTTGCAGCCATATTCGGCGGTTCATCCGCCATCGTTTCAAGAATCATCTACGCTCTGGTCGGCCTTGCAGGGCTTTGGTGTATCATGCTGGTTCCCAGGGTAAGGCATAAAGAAAAATAGACTGCACAATTATCTCTTTTAAAAGCAATAAACAAAGAACCCTGATAAAAACAAAAGGACGTAACAAATATATTGTTGCGTCCTTTGCTAACGTCGCCTCATATGCCGCCCGTACCTACTACGAAATACAGTGCGATGAACAATAATATCATCCCGGCTGCCATCAGCTTCTTCATCAAAACCACCGCCTTTCATTGTTCTCCTTATATTATAAATCGCACATTTTAAGCGAATATAAACGGATTTCTCATTTATTTCACATATATGTTAATCTTGCGTAACATATTCAGCGGGCTGCCTATTTAAGTTTGCGCAGCGCTGTTTCCTGCGTTATAATAATGCCATTATCGCGGGGAAAAAGGACATAACGCGGCGGGAGGAAAACCCTTTGATCAGCAAATTTGAAGTGCTTGACACGATTAAAATGATAGAGACTGAAAATTTGGACGTACGCACGATCACGATGGGAATATCCCTTAGGGACTGCGTGTCTTCCGATACGGCGCAGTGCTGTGAGCGCATGAAGGCTAAAATATACCGTTGCGCGAAAGACCTCGTGCGCGTTGGCGACGATATCGCGCACGAATTTGGCATACCCATCGTCAACAAACGCATATCGGTTACGCCTATCGCTGAGATCGCAGCGGGCTGCCATTTATCTGATTATACCGTATTTGCACGCGCGCTTGACGAAGCAGCGGCAGAAACAGGCGTCAATTTTATAGGCGGCTTCGGCGCGCTTGTGCACAAAGGCGAAACACAAAGCGATGCGGTACTGTTAAACTCCATTCCGTCCGCGCTTTCACAGACGCAGCGCGTATGCGCTTTCGTTAATATCGCAAGCACGCGCAGCGGCATTAACATGGACGCTGTGGCAAAAATGGGCGGTATAATCAAGCAAACAGCGGAGTTAACCTCCGCACAAGGCGGCCTCGGCTGCGCAAAGCTCGTCGTGTTCGCCAATGCCATAGAGGATAACCCGTTCATGGCGGGCGCTTTCTGCGGCGCGGGCGAGCCCGAATGCGCGATCAACGTGGGCGTATCCGGTCCTGGCGTCGTCAAGGCCGCGCTCGAGCAGGTGAAGGGTGCGCCTTTCGACGTGGTGGCGGAGACGATAAAAAAGACAGCGTTTCGCATCACGCGTGTGGGGCAGCTCGTTGCCAAGGAAGCTTCCCAGCGGCTCGGCGTCTCTTTCGGCATCGTAGATCTGTCATTAGCGCCGACACCGACCGTCGGTGACAGCGTCGCGCGAATTCTCGAGGAGATTGGTGTGGACGTTTGCGGTATGCACGGCACAACTGCAGCGCTCGCGCTTTTAAATGACGCGGTTAAAAAAGGCGGCGTGATGGCTTCTTCCCAGGTAGGCGGGCTTTCGGGCGCTTTCATACCAGTCAGCGAGGACGAAGGTATGATCGCCGCGGTGCAAAACGGCGCGCTTTCGCTTGATAAACTTGAGGCGATGACATGCGTGTGCTCAGTCGGGCTCGACATGGTAGGCGTTCCGGGCGATACCCCGGCCTCCGTGATTTCCGCCATCGTCGCGGACGAAGCAGCCATCGGCGTCATCAACAGCAAAACGACAGGTGTGCGCATCATACCGGTTCCCGGCGCAAAGGCAGGCGATATTGTGGAATTTGGGGGGCTTTTGGGCAGCATAATCGTTATGGACGCAGGGCAGAACGGCTGCGAACGGCTGATTGCGCGCGGCGGACGCATTCCCGCGCCGCTGCAGGGGCTGCGCAACTGACGTTGACATTTACACCGTTTCTCTGTAAAATAGCATAGCGTTCAGTTCCCTTGGCTCATTAGGATAAATCGTTCGCCTCCTAAGTATGAGGGATTCTCATACCGGGAATGCATAAAAACCGAATATTGATGTATATGTTCCTGTAGCTCAGTAGGATAGAGCGTTCGCCTCCTAA